>CAJJQT010000206.1 GCA_905193995.1 uncultured Porphyromonadaceae bacterium
ATTTCGTGATTCAGTAATTTAGCAACTCATCTATTATGAGAAAAGACGAAAGATACAATAAGAGGGGAGTTTCAGCTTCTAAGGAAGATGTTCATAATGCTATCAAAAACTTGGATAAAGGCCTATTTCCAAAGGCATTCTGTAAAATTGTCCCCGACTATTTAGGCGGTTTAAAAAGCTATTGCAACATCATGCATGCGGACGGAGCCGGTACGAAATCCTCTTTGGCTTACCTCTATTGGAAGGAGACCGGAGATATTTCGGTATGGAAAGGTATCGCGCAGGATGCGCTGATCATGAACATCGACGATCTGCTGTGCGTCGGAGCCACCGACAACATTCTGGTGTCGTCGACCATCGGACGAAACAAAAACCTCGTGAGCGGCGACGTCATAGCCGCCATCATCAACGGTACCGAGGAACTGCTGGCCGACCTGCGCGGCCACGGCATCGGCGTTTATTCCACCGGCGGCGAGACAGCCGACGTGGGCGATCTGGTCCGTACCATTATCGTTGACTCGACCGTAACATGCCGCATGCGCCGCGACGAAGTAATCGACAATTCGCGCATCGCATCCGGCGACGTCATTGTAGGACTCTGTTCCTACGGCCGTGCAACTTACGAGAAGCAGTACAACGGCGGCATGGGCAGCAACGGCCTTACATCAGCCCGCCACGACGTGTTCAGCAAGGACATCGCACGGCTGTACCCCGAGAGTTTCGACAACGCCATACCGCAGGAACTCGTCTACAGCGGCGGCTGCGCCCTGCTCGATCCCGTAGAGGGGTCGCCGCTCGACGCCGGACGCCTGGTGCTCTCCCCCACCCGAACCTACGCCCCGGTCGTAAAGAAAATCCTGGAGACCCTCCGGCCGCAGATCCACGGCATGATTCACTGCTCAGGGGGTGCCCAGACCAAGATCATGAACTTCGTGAAGAACAAGCATGTCATAAAGGACAATATGTTCGACCCGGGGCCGCTGTTCAATCTTATCCAATCCCAGTCGGGCACCGACTGGCGCGAGATGTACAAGGTGTTCAACATGGGGCACCGCTTCGAAATCTATCTGCCCGAACAGTACGCCGCCGAGGTGATCGACATCGCACGCTCGTTCAATATCGACGCAAAGGTGGTAGGTCGCGTCGAAAACTCACCCGAGAACCGCCTGACTATAAAATCGCAGTTCGGAACCTTCAATTATTAACCGCATAAATTCAATCAGTCATGCGAAAAACTAAGTTAACAGTAGCTGTCGTATGCGCCTTGCTGGGCGCCATGATGCTTCCCTCGTGCATCGGCTCGTTTACCCTGACCAACAAGCTCCTGACCTGGAACCGCAACATTGACAACAAGTTCGTCAACGAACTCGTTTTCTTCGCCTTCTGGATCATACCCGTATATGAAGTATCGGCTCTGGCCGACGTCCTGGTGATCAACTCAATCGAATTCTGGTCTGGATCAAACCCCGTCGCCAGCAGTCAGACACGCCGCATTCAGGGCAACGACAGCGAATACCTCGTTACAAACGACAAGGACGGCTACACGATCAAGAATCTGACCGACAACTCCGTAGTGCGCCTTGACTTCAACGCCGACGACCGTTCGTGGTCGTTCAGCCTTCCGGACGGCACGTCACAGACAATCTTCAGCTTTGTCGACGACAACCACATCGCCCTGCCCGCCCCGGGTGACGCAGAGCCCATCGTTGTCGAGACTTCGGCAGCCGGTATGCTCGCCTACCAGCGAGTTGCATTGGCATCGGCTCTCGCCATCCGCTGATTCCGCTTCATAACGCCGCAGGACCGCATCGCCCCTTATAGCCCGGCGTGCGGTTCTGCGGATTGATATATAACAAAAAGGTAGATTTTCCAGCCACTCATGAAACGCGCCTACATCATCATCGGCTGTTGTGCGGCCATAGCCGTCGCATCGGCTTTCATTCCCGGAAAGTCAGCGGAACCGCTCGCCGCTCCCGTAGATTCGCTTCTCACGGTCAGCGACCCTGACAGCCTCAGCCACCGGATCATCCAGTATGAAGGCTTCACGGTGACTTTCGATTCGGCACGGCATCAGCCCGCGTTTGTCGCATGGGAAATCGATGCCGAAAAAGCCGACGCCGACGCGGCCGACCGCAAAGACGCAAGCTTTCAGCCCGACAGACGTATCGAAGGCTGCGCCTCTCTCGCCGATTACCGCCGCTCAGGCTACGACCGCGGTCATATGGCGCCTGCGGCCGACATGAAATGGAGCACACGCGCCATGGACGACTGTCACTACCTGACCAATATCTGCCCGCAGGCCAATGCCCTCAACGGCGGTCCATGGGCCACCGTCGAGAAAAACACCAGGCAATGGACACACCGCTACGGCACTCTATACATCGTGGCAGGCCCGGTGCTCGGCGACATACTTACCGACACCATCGGCGAGTCGCGCATTCCAGTACCCGAACGCTTTTTCAAGGTTATAATAGCGCCATATGCCGATCCCCCCATGGGCATTGCCTTCCTGATGCCCAACCACCAGTTCGACGGCGGCGCTCAGGCGACCGTCACCTCCATCGACAACATCGAGACCATCACCGGTCTCGACTTCTTCAGCGCCCTGCCCGACGATGTCGAGCAATACGTCGAAGCGCAGCACACACTCGCACCCTGGAACCACTGAGAAGCCATGCAACAGATATTCGACAACACATCCGACACCATCTGCGCCATATCCACACCCGCGGGCGTTGGCGGGATTGCAGTGGCGCGCGTCAGCGGCCCTGATGCGTTAGCTGTCGCCGACCGCATCTGGCGCGGCCGGCCGCTAAGTCAAGCGGCCACCCACACAGCGCATCTCGGCACCGTCCTCGATTCTATGGGCCACCCACTCGACCAAGCTGTAGCCACAGTCTTCCGCAGCCCGAAATCTTTTACCGGCCAGGACACTGTTGAAATTTCCGTACACGGCTCACGCTACGTACAGCGAGAACTCATCAGCGCGCTAACCGCAGCCGGAAGCCGCCTCGCCTTTCCGGGCGAATTCCCCCGCCGGGCATTCCTGTCCGGCAACATCGATCTCACGCAGGCCGAAGCCGTCGCCGACATCATCGCATCCGAATCCCGCGCGCAGCACCGCATCGCCATCAGTCAACTCAAAGGCTCGTTTGCCAGCCGAATCAGCAGTCTGCGCGAACAACTCGTCGAAGTTGCCTCACTCCTCGAACTCGAACTCGACTTCTCGGAAGAAGACGTCGAATTCGCCTCCCGCGCACGACTGCGTGAGCTGGCCGACGGCATACACCGACAGTTGAGCGACCTGCGGCGATCATACACCGCAGGCAATTCAATCAAAGACGGCATACCCGTCGCAATTGTCGGACCGACAAACGCCGGCAAATCGTCGTTGCTGAACGCCCTCACCGGCGATGACCGTGCCATAGTCAGCGACATCCACGGCACCACCCGCGACACTATAGAAGAAATCCTCAACATCGGTGACTACCGCTTCCGTCTCATCGACACCGCCGGCATACGACACTCCGACGACGCCATCGAACGAATCGGTATCGAGCGCTCGCGCCGCGCTATCGACAGGGCCCGAATCATCATCGTCCTCAATGACATAACACGACCTCTCGACACCGGCATCATCCGTAGTGCGCACACAGCCCTTAACCGCCACGATCCGCCCGGACACCTCATCATCGCTCTCAACAAAGCGGACCTGACCGACACCGTCGACGGCGCTCTCGCCGCAGCTAAATCCTTTGCCCGTACCCTCGGCGCAGCCGTGCGAACTGGCGAAAAGAATGCCGAGACACAGACCATAGCCATTTCGGCGGTACGATCCGACTC
>CAJJQT010000207.1 GCA_905193995.1 uncultured Porphyromonadaceae bacterium
GGCTGTCACAACCATGAGAATAAGGACTTTGTTGCCTGATTTAATAAGCCCGATGATACCGACAGGCATTAGAATCAAAATAATAAGCCCATAAAAGCCCATAATCGCCGTGTAATGTACGACCCTGGTTATACGGCCGTTCCAATCCATAAATTCGTTGAAAGTCGTCCCGACAGATGCGCCGATAAGGGCATAAGAAGCAAAAACGAAGGCACAGACAGCCAAAGCGGCTAAAGCTGTGATCTTTAAAGTTCGCCTGATTGAACCACTGTTGAGATAGACAAGAAAAGGCACCACGCAGTAGATTAAGGCCACATCGAGGCGGAAGAGCGGGGCGATGCACAGCAGGGCTGTGGCAGGCACGAATCTGCCTCTCTGCAAGAAGATGAAGCCGACGACGGCGAGTAGCGCGGCCGGAGCCGTGGAATTGGGATACATCGCGAGTGCATACGACTCGGGGATGAGCAAAACCGCGAGCAATAAGAGCGACTTGCGCAGCCCGGTCAGCCTCGCGCAGAAGATCACAGTGGCATAGATCAATGCGATGGCGCAGCACGAGGAGAAAATGCAGTAAGTCGCTTCGCATGGGGCTCCGAACGCCACTCTGAAGAATACCAGGACTACATATATCAGCGGCTGCATCCAGAAGCCGTAGCCTTCCTGACCCAAAGTGTGCCATCCGTTGGCGGCCGTGAACTCCGATCCGTAGCAGATGCTGGTCGCATCGCCCTCGTATGACACGAGCGGAAACAGCCCGGGAAGCATCCACACCACGGTCAGAAGGAACATGAAATGGAAAACCTTGGTATCGTTTCCCTTGACCCGGTCAAAAATATCCTTCAGTTTCATAACGATTTCAGAACCATTGCGGTGCAAAGTTAAGGATTTTTCCATCAAATTCATAATTAAAGCATATACTGACACAGCGGGGGCCGCTCCGGGATTGGAGCGGCCCCCGCTGTGTGTCGGTTCAAGAGGATCAGATCCAGCGCAGGAAGGCGAAGTCCTGGCGGTGGGGCAGAGCCGGATTCTTGGGGTAGATGCGGTAGCCGTAGCGGAAGACGCCGGCGTCCTTGATCTTGGCCTGCAGCTCGTAGGTGACGATGTTGCCCTCGGTCTTGACGATCTTGAAGTCGCGGGTGCCGACGAACTTCTCCTTGCCGTCCTCGGTGCGGAAGATCACCTGCTCTACGCCCAGGTCATCGCCCAGACCGTTGGTGTCGAGCACGACTTCAGTGCGGTAGACCTCGCCGGTGACGCCCGAAGCGTTGTCGGCTGCATGGCGCATGTCGAGCACCTTGATGCCGTCCCAGGCAGCGGCCACTTTCTCCTTCCAGGCGGCGATTTCCTTGGCCTTGGCGAAGTCGTGGGCGGCCAGCTTCTTGTAGCGGGCGGCTTCCTTGTCGTAGAAGCGGGCGATGTAATCGTCGATCATGCGCTTCATGGTGAAGTGCGGAGCGATATCGCCGATCGAACCCTTGATATACTGGATCCAGCGGGGTGAGTAGCCCTTGGAATTGGTGTCGAAGAACAGGGGGATGATCTCGTTCTCGAGCATCTTGTAGATGGTGGCGGCGTCGAGCTTGTCCTGCTGCGACTGATCTGTGTAGGTACGCTTGTCGGTCAGAGCCCAGCCGGCCTTCTCGTTGAAGCGGTAGCCCTCGTACCACCAGCCGTCGAGGACGGAGAAGTTGAGCACGCCGTTCATCTCGGCTTTCTCGCCCGATGTGCCGGAAGCCTCGAGCGGGCGGGTCGGAGTGTTGAGCCAGATGTCGACGCCGGTGACGAGGCGCTTGGCCACGATCATGTTGTAGTCTTCGAGGAAGATGATCTTGCCCAGGAATTCGGGACGGCGCGAGATCTCGGTAATGCGCTTGATCAGGTCCTGGCCTGCGCCGTCGGCGGGATGAGCCTTGCCCGAGAAGATGAACTGGACGGGGAATTTCGGGTTGTTGACGATCTTGGCCAGACGGTCGAGGTCGGTAAAGAGCAGGTGAGCGCGCTTGTATGTGGCGAAGCGGCGTGCGAAGCCGATGATCAGGGCGTTGGGGTTGATGCGGTCGAGGATTTCCATCACGGCCGAGGGATCGCCCTGGTTGGCGAGCCACTTCTCCTTGAAGTCGCGGCGCACGAAGTTGATGAACTTGTTCTTGAGCAGACAGCGCATGTTCCAGATCTCCTCGTCGGGCACGTTGAAGATGCCGTGCCATGCTTCGGGATTACTCTGGTCGGCGAATACCTCGGGACCGAGGTTCTTCCAGTAGAATTCCTTCCACTCTGATGCGGCCCAGGTGGGCATGTGGACGCCGTTGGTCACATAGCCTACGTGCGATTCCTCCCAGCTGTAGCCTTTCCAGATACCGACGAACATACGCTTCGACACTTCGCCGTGGAGGTAGCTGACGCCATTGGCCTCCTGGCAGGTGTTGAGGGCGAAGACGCTCATCGAGAAGCGCTCGTTGGTGTCGGGATTCTCGCGACCCATGTTCATCAGATCGTTCCACGAGATGCCGAGCTTGGCGGGGAACTCGCCCATGTACTTGCCGAAGAGCGACTCGTCGAAGTAGTCGTGGCCGGCGGGGACGGGGGTGTGGACGGTGTAGAGGCCCGAGGCGCGCACGAGCTCGAGGGCTACGTTGAAATCGAGCTTATCCTCCTGAACGTAGTCGACGAGGCGCTGCAGGTTGAGCAGGGCGGCGTGGCCTTCGTTGCAGTGGTAGAGCTGGGTCGAGATGCCCAGTTTCTTGAGCATGAGGATGCCGCCGATGCCGAGCAGATATTCCTGCTTGATGCGGTTCTCCCAGTCGCCGCCGTAGAGCTGATGGGTGATCGAGCGGTCGAACTCGCTGTTGGCGTCGAAGTCGGTGTCCATCAGGTAAAGTTTCATGCGGCCTACGTTGACGCGCCAGATGTGGCTGTAGACGATGCGGCCTGGGAAGGGCACCTCGAGGATCATCGGGTGGCCGTTCTTGTCCATCACCTGGTCGATGGGAAGCTGGTTGAAGTTCTGGGGCTCATACTTGGCTATCTGCTGGCCGTCGACACTCAGGGTCTGGGTGAAATAGCCGTAGCGGTAGAGGAAGCCGACGGCGGTCATGTCGACGCAGCTGTCCGACGCTTCCTTGATGTAGTCGCCGGCGAGCACACCGAGGCCGCCGCTGTAGATCTTGAGACAGTTGCACAGGCCGTATTCCATCGAGAAGTAAGCGACAGAGGGTACGTCCTTGCGCATGGGCTTGCTGAGATATTCGCGCATCTTGCGGTATACATGCGCGATGCGGTCCATCAGTGCGTTGTCGGCCAGAATTTCGTCGATACGCTCCGAGGGAAGCTGCTGCAGGAGCATCACCGGGTTTTCGCCCGTGGCGCGCCAGAGCTCGGGGCTCAGTTCGCGGAAGAGGGTCTTGCCGTCGCTGTTCCAGACCCACCAGAGGTTGCGGGCCATTTCTTCGAGCGGCTTGAGCTGTGAAGGCAGTTCTGCTTTTACAGTAATGTCACGCCATACGGGTGCATTGGTTTTACTTACCGGAAGTTTCATACTTATGTATCTGTTATTTGTTTGATTTCATATTGTTGGCAAAGGCCAGTGCATAGGCCCTGCGGTAGTATTCGATGAAGTGCGACCAGTCGCAGGCGGCCGCAGTAGCGCGGGCGGCTTCGGAGATGCGCCGGCGCCGGCCGTCGCCGGAAGCCGTCAGGCCGCTGAGCTCGTCGGCCATCGCAGCCACGACCAGGTCGTAATTGGAGTCGTCGCGCGGAATGACGCAGACGCCGCAGTCGTCGAACGTGCCTTCGGTGGTCGACTGCATCCACTGGCCGAAGCCCGAG
>CAJJQT010000208.1 GCA_905193995.1 uncultured Porphyromonadaceae bacterium
CGCATGGCCCGGAAAGCATCGTGGAGGTCGCCCCGGCTGATGCTGAGGGCCACATCGCTGTGGAATTTACGTATGTCTTTTTCTTTCAAACTATTTTTCATTTTTTCGACTTCAGGTCGGAGACGCAGAAGTCAATAAAACATTCGGCAATCTCTCGGCGGCGCTCGTCGGAGATGCGAGGAGCGGCGGCCATGGGCATCTCGAGCACCTCGAGCATACGGTCGATCAAAGTGGCGAACAGGCGGCAGCGCGCGGGGTCGAATACGCCGAGGCGGCAGCCCTCGATCAGGAGGTCGGAGAGCAGGGCGGATGCCTTGTCGGCAGCCATGCGGCTGATACGCTCGAGACGGCGTGCGTCGAAGAGAAGCCAGTTCTTGAGTGAGGAAGCCGACTGCCCCTTGCCGTGGCAGATGCGGCACCGCAGGAAGTCGGCGAGGCGCACGTCGACGGGCCCGGACCCGGTGGCAATAGTGCGCAGAGACGTGACGAGCTGCTCGCTTTCCGACTCGAGGACGGCGTTGTAGATCTCCTTCTTGTTGCGGAAATAGGTGTAGATGGTGCGGCGGCCACGTTCCGACGCATTGGCAATGTCGTTCATCGTGGTCTTGTCCACCCCCTTGTGGGCGAAAAGCTGTCGCGCCACTTCTATGAGTCTGTCACGGGTTTTGATTACCATTTGAATGCAAAGTTACTTTATTTTTCGAAATATTGACTCATAAACGGCCACAAATTGTAAAATCTGCATTCGGAGGGGGGGGAGGGGCACTCAGAAGATCGGCCCCGTTCAGGCGAGGGTGAAGCCGAGGTCGTCGATGACTTCGCGGACGGCGGCCATGTCGGGGTTGCCCTTGATGACGGTCTTGCCGGTAGCCAGGTCGGCCTCGACTGATTCTACGCCGGGAAGTTTGCCGATGTTTTTCTCGACCATGGCCTTGCAGTGGCCGCAGGTCATTCCTTTGACGGTTATGGTGATCTGTCCGTTTTCCATTTTCTTTGATTTTTTGGGTAAATATCTTCTTATTAGTGCGTTGATCAGCAGCAGTACCAGCACTGCCGAGCAGATGCCGGGGAAGAGTCCCACCTGCAGGTGGCAGAGGGCGTGTCCGGCAGTCAGCGGCATCGTGAACCAGTCGCGGGGCATCAGATAGTCGATGCAGAGACCTATGACGATGGCGCCTATGACGATGACGCTCAGATAGATGGCGGCCGCACGGCGGCCAAGCGACTTGCTGACTATGATGACAGAGGCGAAGTTGGCGGCCGGCCCGGCCATGAGCAGTACGAAGGCGGCGCCGGGGCTGAGGCCCTTGAGCATCAGCGACAGGGCGATGGGTATCGAACCCGTGGAGCAGACATACATCGGCACGGCCACCACGACCACGGCGAGCATGGCCAGCAGCGGATATCCGGCGAAGAAGGTGAAAAATCCGTCGGGGATGAAGACGGTGATAGCCGCGGCGATGACGAGGCCGATAATGAGCCATTTGCCGATGTTCTGCACCATCTCGACATAGCCGTAGCGCAGGGCGTCGCGGATCTTGCCGAAGAAGCTGTCGGCGGCCGGAGCGTCGATGGTGTCGACTTCGTCGGCGGCATCGGCCGGACAGGCCTTGTCGCTGCGGTTGACCAGCATGCCGCCTACGAACGCCGTGACGAGGGCGGCGACGGGCCGGATAATGGCGAACGCCGGCCCGAGCAGAGAGTAGGTGGCGGCGATGGAGTCGACGCCGGTCTGCGGCGTGGCGAGCAGGAAGGATGTGGATGCTCCGCGCGAGGCTCCGTTGCGCCGCAGCGACACCGCCGTGGGCAGCACGCCGCACGAGCACAGCGGCAGGGGCACGCCGATCAGGGCAGCCTTGATCACCGACCAGGCGCCCGGCTTCGATAGATGCTTCCGGTAGAAGCCGCTCGGCACGAAGGCGTAGAGGATGCCTGCGATGCCGAAGCCCAGCAGCAGGTAAGGCGCCATCTCGGCCAGCATATTAATCAGTGAATATACGAATTCCATATACGAGTGCTGTTTCTCAATTCTAAACGTAAAACTTTGCTGTAAGTTCAGGCCCAGCGGCCTTGCACACTGCAAAGTTAATTGATAATTTTGTATTTAGTGAAAAAAATAGTCGGATATATAGCCTACAGATAAGAAAAAGTCCCGCGGAGGCGGGACTTTCAGGAATATTGAGGGGAGAGGTGTGGCGGCCGGTCAGCGGACGAGATTTCTGGTGACGGAACCGTCGGAGTATCGGGTCAGTACGATGCCGCGGTAGGAGGAATCGACCGGACGACCGTCGAGACTGTATCGGCCCGTGACGTAGCTGCCGGGGGCTATTGCGTCGGTGATGCCGCTGAGGTTGCTGTAGGTGCGGAAGCCGCCCCAGAACTGGTCGGCCTTATAGGTGTCGATGCATCCGTCGGGGACCGTGACCATAGCTTTCTGCATGACCGCGTAGGGGAATGCCAGGCCCTCTGCCGTATAATGGATGAGCGGCGGGGTGGTGGCCATCACTTTTATGTGCTGGATGTTGTCGGACTTGTAGAAAGCCAGCGTGCCTATCTCTGTCGTACCTGCTCCAATCTCCACATAGCTCAGTACCGGGCAATTCTGGCAGCAGGTTATCGGGATACTGCCGAGACGGGGCGGGAATACAATGGAGCGTAGGCCGGTACAGCCGTCAAAAGCGGAGGCACCGAGTGAGGTGAGTTCTTCGGGAAGCCTGACCTCGGTCAGTGATTCACAATTCCGGAAAGCTTGCGTACCTATGGATGTCACTCCGGAGGGGAAGTCGATGTCGCTCAGGGCGGTGCAGCCGTAGAAGGCGTTATTGCCTATTGTCTCGAGGGATCCGGGGAGGGTCACTGAAGTGAGGGCGGTGCAGCCGTAGAACGTATCCTCGGGAATGGCTGTCAGGTCGGCGTCGATGACCACGGAGTTGAGTTCCGTACAGTTGACGAAAGCCTTTGGTGCGACGGCCGACACAGTGTATTCCAGGTCGCCGATGGTGACCGTTGCGGGGATGCGTATGTCGCCCTTGGCATTGAGCCAGCTGTTGATGGTGATGGAGGAGCCGTCCTCGTTGATGGAGTACATCACGTCGGGACCGAGAGAGCTGGATATCCCGGCGCGGAGGTTGGTGAATTCACTCCATCCCGGGGCCGCCTTGTATGCATCGAGAGCTTCGGCGGGCACGATTACGACGGCATTCTTGTCGGCCGCGGTGAAGACGTCGGTTCCGAGTGTCGGAGGGGTCGTGGCGTTGACGGTTATACGCTGAATGCCGTCCTGAATCCCATTATTGTAGAACGCGTTGTCGCCGATGGATGTCACGGTAGACGGGATCGTGATATCCTTAAGGGGCTCGATGTTGCCGAAGGCGTTGGCACCGACAGCGGTCACACCCTCGGGGATGACAACAGACGCCAGCTCAGTGCCCTGGAACGCAGCGGCGCTGATCTGTGTGATCGCGGCAGGAATATCGAGCGAGGTGAGTCCGGAATAGTAGAACGCCTCGGTGCCGATGGATGTCAGGCCGGCGGGGAGCTCCACAGATTTCAGCGCGTAGCAGCGATAGAAGGCCTGGTTGCCGATTTCCGTGACGCCGGCCGGGATTTCCACAGACTCGAGCGCCTCGCAGAAGTAGAATGTCTCCGACTCAATTTTAGTGATGCCGGCAGGCAGCGCGATGGATTTAAGACTGCTGCAGCCATCGAATGCCCGCTCGGCGATCTGTGTTACTCCGGCCGGTATTTCAATGGATGTGAGGGCCTTGCAAGATGAAAAAGCACCGAATCCGATCTCGGTAAGA
>CAJJQT010000209.1 GCA_905193995.1 uncultured Porphyromonadaceae bacterium
GGCTCGAGGTGGTGCCGTCGCCGCAGATAGCTGCCCCCGGCGAGCAGGTCACGCTCGTGTCGTACCTCAACTCGGCCCGCTGCCCGCTCTACGGCTTCATCGAGGACAGCATCACCATCGAACCCGTAGCCGGAATGCAGTTCACTCTGCCCGTGACCGTCATCATCAACGAGGACTTCTCGCAGCTGAGCCCCGGCGACATATCCAAAGGCCCGATCTCCGTTCTGTCGACCGACATCGTCGATCTCGGCGACATGGACCGCTCGGCCGGTGCGGTGACGCGCTCGTTCACCATCGGCAACGGAGGCAAGAACAAACTGCACATACGCCGCGTGTACTCCGTCGACCCGGGCGTGACGGTCAGCGTCGGCAGCGATACCGTAGGCAAGGGCAAGAAGGTCACCGTCACCGTCACCGCCGACCCGGGCGCCGTGACCGGCAAGGTGTTCTCGGCCAAGGTGATCGTGATCACCGACGACCCGCTGCAGCCGACCCGCAACGTGCGTCTGGCCGGCACGATACAGTAATCAGAAACGCACTAACAGTCAAAGACTTCACAATCCACAGCAGATACAATGAGCACTCCAGCGCAGACCGACCGCCGCGACACCGTAGTGATAATCCCGATGTACAACGAGCGCGAGAACGCCGCCGCCATCATCGACGCCGTCCTTGAACTGCCGCATCAGTTCGACATCCTCGTCATTGACGACAGCTCGCCCGACGGCACCGCCGCCATAGTCAAGGAAAAAATCGCCGAAAACCCCGGCCGGGTCCACATCATCGAGCGCGCCGGCAAGCTCGGACTCGGCACGGCCTACATCACCGGCTTCAAGTGGGCGCTCGGCCAGGGCTACGACTACATCTGCGAGATGGACGCCGACTTCTCGCACAATCCCGCCGACCTGATGAAGCTCTATCAGGCCACGGCCGTCGACGGCGCCGACGTGGCCGTCGGCTCGCGCTACGTCACGGGCGTCAACGTGGTCAACTGGCCCATGGGCCGCGTGCTCATGTCGTACTACGCGAGCAAATACGTGCGTCTGGTCACACGTATGAAGGTGCACGACACCACCGCCGGTTTCGTCTGCTACCGCCGCCGCGTGCTCGAGACTATTCCGCTCGACAAGATCAAGTTCAAGGGCTATGCCTTCCAGATCGAGATGAAATTCACGGCCTACAAGTACGGCTTCCGCATAGCCGAGGTGCCGATCATCTTCGTCAATCGCGTGCTGGGCACGTCGAAGATGAGCGGCGGCATATTCGGCGAGGCCGTATTCGGCGTCATCCGCCTGAAGTGGAACAGCTTCTTCAAGAACTACGACCGTCCGGCCGAGCGATGAGCGTGCTGATCCACAACGCGATGCTCTGCGACAGCCGCCGGGCGCGCCGCCGCGGTTGGCTGCTTGCCGACGGCGCCCTGATCGCCGCCCTGGGCGAAGGAGACGTTCCCGCAGAGGTAGCCGACCGCGCCACCGAGAAGACCGATGCGCGCGGCGCCCTGCTCATGCCCGGGGCGATCGACTGCCATGTCCACTTCCGCGAGCCCGGCATGGAGCGCAAGGCCGACATAGCGGGCGAAAGCCGGGCGGCCATAGTCGGCGGAGTCACTTCATACATCGAAATGCCCAACACGAAGCCGGCCACGACCACCGTTGCCGCGTGGGAGGACAAGATGGAGCGTGCCGCCGCCCGTTCGGCCGCCAACTACGCCTTCATGATGGGCGCCACGGCCGACAACCTGGCCGAGCTGCGCGCCGCCGACCCGCGGCTTATGCCTGCGGTGAAGGTGTTCATGGGCTCGTCGACCGGCGGCATGCTCCTGTGCGACGAACGCCCTCTGGCGTCCGTGTTCGCCGAGCAGGGAGCCCGCGTGGTGGTACACGCCGAGGATCAGGGCATCATCGACGCCAACGCAGCCGCGCTGCCGGCCGACGCCGATCTGACGGATATGCGGCTGCACACGGCCGTGCGCTCGGCCGAAGCCTGCGTGCGCGCCACCGAACGCGCTCTTGAGCTGGCCGCCCGCTACGGCACCCGCCTGCATGTGGCGCACGTCACCACGGCCATGGAGTGCCGCCTGTTCGATCCGGCTCCGACTGCCGCAGGCAAGCAGTACACCGCCGAGGTGTCGCCCCACCACCTGCTGTGGACCGTCGACGACTACGCCCGGCTGGGGTCGCGCATCAAGATGAATCCGGCAGTAAAGACCGCCTCCGACCGCGCCGCGCTGCGCGAGGGACTTGCCGACGGCCGCCTCGACATCGTGGCCACCGACCACGCTCCGCACCTGCCTGTCGACAAGCAGGGCGACATATTTCACGCCGCTTCGGGCGCACCGATGGTGCAGTTCTCGCTGCCGGTGATGCTCGACCTTTACGACCCGCAGACGGTGTCGCAGCGCATGTCGGCCGCTCCGGCGGCGCTTTACGGCATCGAGCGCCGCGGGCTGCTCGAGCCCGGCTACTACGCCGATCTGGTGCTGGTCGAACACCTCGACGAGCCGCACGTCATCACCGACAGCGAAGTGGTGTCGAAATGCGGCTGGACGCCCATGGCCGGCTACGGCACGCGCCACCGCGTCGCCGCCGCCTGGGTCAACGGCGGCCTCGGTCCCCGCGCCCTCCGCTTCGGTTATTCCTCGAAGAGGGAGTAGTTGAGGAAGTCGAGCAGGGGCTTGGTCGGGGCCAGAAGGGCGGCTGCCTGCTCGGGCCACGCGGGATCGTCCCAGAAGCTGTCGGGCACCGGATATTCGACGCCGTAGCTGAGCAGGCGCAGCAGCTCGGCCTGCGGATGCTCGCGCGGCCAGCCTTTGGGGATGGTCTTCAGGCGCGGACCGCACCACTCGGGGAAGCGGCTTCTGAACACGGGCTCGCTGATGATTTCCTCGAACTCCTCTATGTTGTCGACTATGGCGTGGCGCAGCTTGCGCAGCTCGTCGCTCCGGGGCATCCACAGGCCGGCATAGAGTCCGCTCATGTCGCCACCGGCCTGGATGTAGACTCCGGCCATGTTGACGCGGCGCCCGCGCGGCGACAGATATGCGGCCATGTGGGTCTTGTACGGAGTCTTATCGGATGAAAACCGCGTGTCGCGGTATATGCGGTAGATGCTGTCGGCGCCGCTCAGACGCGCGTAAGCCGGCTCCCACTGCGAGCAGGCCGCGATGAACCGGTCGATGTCGGCGATCCAGGCGCGGCGCACCTGCTCGTATTCGTCGCGGTGGGCCTGAAACCACGGACGGTCGTTGTTAGCCGCGAGTTCATTCAGAAAAGGCAGCGGATTCATTTCTTTGCTGATGTGCGTGATGATTTGCGGCGCGAGCCGTGGCGGCGGAGCACCATGGCCGAGCGTGCGGGCAGATAGAGCGGCAGCCATTCGACACCGGCGGGGGCGTAAAGCTCGTCGGGGCGGGTGAAGTGTTCGACGGTCTCGTCGATGTTGCCGTAGCCGCCGAATTCGGGGCTGTCGGTCGACAGGACCACGTCGTAGACGCCGCCCGGGGCGAGGATGCCGTAGCCGTCGTATGACTTCGACGGGCTGAAGTTGAACACGAACACCAGGTCGCCGCGCATGAAGGCCAGCACCTGGTCGTCGTCCTTCTCCCAGAGTTTGCGGATAGGCAGGGCCTGGAAGTTGTAGACGCCGGCGACGAGCTCGATCATGGCGTTGTCGAACGCATTGAGATACTTGTACTTGAGATCCTCGCGGTCGACGAGGTCCCATTGGCGGCGGGCATACTTGTAGCTCCAGCCGTTGCCTTCGCGCGGGAAGTCGATCCACTCGGGATGGCCGAATTC
>CAJJQT010000210.1 GCA_905193995.1 uncultured Porphyromonadaceae bacterium
CTCGCCCATTGTCGCCGCGTCGGCGTCCGACGGCATTCCGGCTGCCGGCGACGCATCGTACACCCAGCGGATCTCGATGCGGATCGAGAAGCGCGGATTGCTGCGGAAGCGCCCGATGTCGCGCCGGCCCGTCACCATGATCAGGCGGCCGTCGTCGCTTTCGGCGGGCGCTGTCCACCAGTCGCTGTTATCGTCAGAAGCCATATACTTTTTATCAATTACATCCGTTACATCAATTACATCCGTCACATATTCTCGTGTAAAAGAAAGCGCTCCGGGGGCCGGATATAAGCCAGGTTATGTAGCGCGGCCGGTTTCGGACTTGCCGACTTCGCCGACGCCGTCTGTCATTTATCTGTGCAGTCTACCCCCCGGCAATGGACGAGCAGCCCTTGGATGCCGGTATACTTGACCTTGCAACCCGGGAGGAGTGCGGCACGCAATATCGCTATCGCGCCCGGTGGGCTCTTACCCCGCCTTTTCACCCTTGCCGGCGGCCCGTAAGCCGCCGGCGGTTGTTTTCTGTCACTCTTCTCCGATGTTTCCACCGGCTCCCCGAGGGGGAGCCCGGCGCTCTGTGTTGCCCGGACTTTCCTCCTGCCTTTTACAGGTAAGGCAGGCGACAGACCTCCGGCCCCGGAACGCTGTTTCTTATGAGAAATAGCCGCGGATGATGCCGCGCTTCGAATTGCGGATGAACAGCAGTATCTCGTCGCGCTCGCGCGTCGCGGGCAGTTCGGCCTCGATGCGCTCCACAGCGTCCGATACGTTCAGGTTGTTCATGTAGATGTAGCGGTAGATCTCCTGGATGTCGCGGATTGTCTCGTTCGAGAAGCCGCGGCGGCGCAGACCTATCGAGTTCACGCCCGTATAGGCGATCGGCTCGCGCGCTGCCTTCACGAACGGAGGCACGTCCTTGTTGATCAGCGCGCCACCCTGGATCATCACGTGCGAGCCCAGGTGGCAGAACTGATGCACCAGCGTGCCGCCGCCGATGACGGCGTACGGATCTACGACCACCTCGCCCGCCAGCTGCGTGGCGTTCGAGATGATCACGTTGTCGCCCACCACGCAGTCGTGGGCCACGTGGCTGTAGGCCATGATCAGGCAGTTGCTTCCCACCACGGTCTTGCCCTTCGCCGCAGTGCCGCGGTTCACGGTCACGCATTCGCGCAGAGTGGTGTTGTCGCCGATGATGGCCAGCGTGTCCTCGCCCTGGAATTTCAGGTCCTGGGGGATGGCGCCCACCACTGCGCCCGGGAAGATGGTGCAGTTGCGCCCGATGCGCGTGCCCTCGAGGATCGTGGCGCCCGACAGGATGCGGGTCCCTTCGCCGATCTCTACGTTGGCGTCCACGGTCACGAAGGGATCGATCACTACTCCGGGAGCTATCTTCGCAGCCGGATGTATGTATGCAAGCGGTTGTCTCATTTCTTATTTGTTTTTAACGATCTGGGCCATGAATTCGCATTCGCAGACCACCTTTTCGCCCACGAAAGCGCGGCCTTTCATCACGGCGCAGCCGCGGCGCATCTCGGTAATGAACGATACGTGGAAGAGCAGCGTGTCGCCCGGTACCACCTTCTGGCGGAATTTAACATTGTCGATCTTCATGAAGTAGGTCGAGTAGCGCTCCGGCTCGTCGACCGTCGACAGCACCAGCAGGCCGCCCGTCTGCGCCATCGCCTCGACCATCAGCACGCCCGGCATAACGGGCTCCTGCGGGAAGTGACCCTGGAAGAAGGGCTCGTTGGTCGTCACGTTCTTCACGCCCACGATGTACTGGGAGCCTGTCTCGATGACCTTGTCGACCAGCAGGAACGGGTAGCGGTGCGGCAGCAGCTCGCGGATGCGGTTGTTGTCCATCACCGGTTCCTTGTTCGGGTCGTATACCGGCGCCTGGATGTCCTGACGCTTGATGTCGCGGCGTATTTCCTTGGCCATTGTAGTGTTGATGCCGTGCCCCGGTTTGGTGGCGATCACCTTGCCCTTGAGCGGACGTCCGATCAGGGCCATGTCGCCGATGATGTCGAGCAGTTTATGCCGCGCGGGCTCGTTCTCGAACTGCAGCGGCGATTCGTTGATGTAGCCGTACTTCTCGATGTGCGGGCACTCGACGCCTACCAGCGAGGCTACGTCCTTGAGCGCCTGCTCCGACATGGGGCTGTCGTAGATCACGATGGCGTTGTCGAGGTCGCCCCCCTTGATGAGGCCGGCCTTCAGCAGCGGCTCTATCTCGCGTACGAACACGAAGGTGCGTGCCGGAGCTATCCCTGCGGCGAAGTCGTCCACATGTTCCATCGACGCATACTGGTTGGCCAGCACCGGCGAATCGAAGTTGACCTTGACCTCAACGCTGAATTCGTCGTCGGGCAGTATCATGATCTTCGAGCCCGTGGCCTCGTCGGCCACTTCGATCTTGTGCTTTACGATATAGAAGTCCTTGTCGAGCTTCTGCTCCGTCAGCCCTGCATTTTCGATCGCCTCGACGTAGGGGCGGGCGCTTCCGTCGAGGATCGGTATCTCCGGGCCGTCGACCTTGATCAGGCAGTTGTCCACGCCCATGGCGTACAGGGCTGCCATGGCGTGCTCTATGGTGCTGACCGTCACGTCACCTTTGGTCAGGACGGTGCCGCGGCAGGTCGAGGTTACGTATTCGGCCAGGCAGTCGATCACGGGCTGACCCTCCAGGTCGGTCCGCTGTATCTTGTAGCCGTGGTTGTCCGGAGCCGGACAGAATTCGGCAGTCAGCTCGCGGCCCGAGTGCAGGCCCTTGCCGCTGACCGTAAATGAAGTGCTGAGAGTTAATTGCTTCATATATCGTTATTTTTTGTTTTCAATGGATGATTTCTCGAGGCTGCGTACGCGGTCGAAGAGCTCCGCGAGACGCTTTATGTACACGCTCTGGCGCATGAAGTCGCGCGCGTTCACTGCCGGATACCCCATCACGGTCTGCCCGTCGGCCACATCGCCCGGGATGCCGCTCTGCGCCCCGATGTTCACGCGGTCGCCCACATTTATATGGCCTGCGAATCCCACCTGGCCGCCTATCATGCAGTTGGCGCCCACTTTCGTCGAGCCGGCTATGCCCGCCTGCGCCGCTATCACCGTGTCGTGTCCGATATGGGTGTTGTGCGCCGCCTGTATCAGGTTATCGAGCTTCACACCCCGCTCCACGACCGTCGCACCCATCGTAGCGCGGTCCACCGTGGTGTTGGCGCCGATTTCCACGTCGTCGCCGATTTCGACTATGCCGATCTGCGGTATCTTGCTGTACGAGCCGTCAGCCAGCGGAGCGAAGCCGAAGCCGTCGGCCCCGATTACCGCGCCCGCGTGGATCACGCATCGGCGCCCGATGCGGCATCCGTGATAGATTTTTGCTCCGGGATAGATCACCGTCCCGTCGCCGATCACTGCTCCGTCGCCGACATAAGCCTGTGGATAGATCTGCACGCCACGGCCTATGATCGCGCCCCGCCCGATGTAGGCGAACGCCCCCACGTAGCAGTCGTCGCTCACTTCCACGCCGTCGGCTATGTGACTCGGCTGTTCGATGCCCCGCTTGGCCGGGTTCATCGCCTCCGACACCATCTGCAGCAGCTGCGACAGCGTGGCATACGGGTCGGCAACCTTGATCAGCGTGGCTTTTACTTCATGCTCCGGCTCGAAGGTGTCTCTCACGAGCACCACCGATGCCTGAGTGCTATATATATAATGTGTGTACTTGGGATTGGCTAAGAATGTGATGGCGCCCGCGCCGGCTTCCTCGATCTTGCCGAAAGTCGACACTTTCGCTTCG
>CAJJQT010000211.1 GCA_905193995.1 uncultured Porphyromonadaceae bacterium
AACTTCGAGTTATTGCCCTTCGTGTAGTCGACCTGCGGATGGGCTGTGGCGGCCACGATGCCGATCTTGACCGTCTCCTCGTTGCCGGGCTTGCCGGTGGCGAAGCCGCGGTCGGCGGCGTCGCTGTAGTGGCCCTTGATGGCGTCGCGGATGTCATCGCTGAACACGGCCACGCCTTCCATCTGCGCTACATTCTCCTTCAGCGCCCGGCGCTCGGCGGGCAGCGGCGAGTCACCGGCCGTCCATCCTTCGCCGTAGACGAAGATCGACGGATTGATCTCCTTCAGCTCGCGGGCCACTCGGTTCATCGTCTCGGTGTCGTGGATGGCCATCAGGTCGAAGCGGAAGCCGTCGACGTGGTACTCATCGGCCCAGTATTTCACCGAATTGACGATGAAATCGCTCATCTGTGCGCGTTCCGAAGCGGTCTCGTTGCCGCAGCCCGAGGCGTCGGAGTACGAGCCGTCGGGGCGGTGGCGGTAGTAGTAGCCCGGGGCGGTGAGCGAGAAGTTCGAGTCGTCGTTCTGCGCCGTGTGGTTGTACACGACATCCATCACCACGCCGATGCCGGCGTCGTGAAGGGCCTTGATCATCTCCTTCATCTCGCGCACGCGGACCGACGGATCGGCCGGGTCGGTCGAGTATGAGCCCTCGGGCGCGTTGTAGTTCAGCGGGTCGTAGCCCCAGTTGTACTGGTTGAGCTGCGGATTGGCCTCGTCGACCGAATTGTAGTCGTAGCTCGGCAGGATGTGCACGTGGGTCACCCCGAGTTCTTTCAGATGGTCGATGCCGGTCGCCTCCCCTGTGAGGTTGTGGGTGCCGGGCTCGGTCAGGGCCAGGAACTTGCCCTTGTGTACGATGCCGCTCGACGGATCCATGCTGAAATCGCGGTGGTGCATCTCGTAGAGCACCACGTCGGTGAAGTTGTCGACCTTGGGGCCGCGGTCCTGAGCCCAGCCCTCGGGGTTGGTTGCTGCGAAGTCGATGATGGCCGCGCGCTCGCCGTTGGTCCCGACGGCCTTGGCCCACACGCCGGGCGTCTCGGCCAGCCACCGGCCCTGGTGCTTGATGCTGAAGGTATAGAATTTGCCATAGAGCGGCTGCGACACCGATGCGCGCCACACGCCGCGGTCGCCGCGCGTCATCTCGAGCGTGTCGTAGGCAGCCGTGTTGCGGTCTGTGTTGTAGAGGTACACGCGCGCCGCCTCGGCCTCGGGCGACCACAGCGCGAAGCGCGTGCCGGTCGGGTCGACCGTCATCTCGAGGTCGGCGCCCTCGTACGAAGGCCACGACAGATAGCGGTCGTCAGGATTGCCCTGGGCGGTCACGACGGATGAGCCGGCGAGCAGCGTGGCCGCCAGCAGTGTGGTGATGTGTTCTTTCATGTTTTATGCGTAAGTATGGTATGAGGTTTACTTGATGATTATTCGTTTGGAAAGCCCGTCGACGCGGACTACGTAGCAGCCGGGGGCCAGATCGATCTGCGTGATGCCCGGCGCGGCTGCCACATGCTTCATCAGCTGCCCGGTGATGGCGTACACCATCACGTCGCAGTCGGCTGCGGTGTCGTTGACGATCTCGACACCGGCACTCAGCACCCGGATGCTCGCCCCGCTCTGCCGGATCTCGCGCGCGGCGTCGCGGCCACGGCGGCGGTTCCGCAGATGGCTGCGGAGGCTGCAAGAACGAGTATTTTGAGTGTCTTTGTCATGCGTTTTATGTCGGTAAGCAAAGTTACGGATAATTAGCCGGTTTTCCAAACTTCAGCACCTGATTTAACTATTTTTTACGCATTTGTCTTTCTCACGGCAGTGATCGGCGATTGCCCGCGTCTCGGCGGCGTCGACCTGCTCCTCCGTAGGCTCGTAGCCGGGTGCCCACTTCGATATCTGCGACGGCCGACGCCCTTCGATCTGCCAGTCGAACGGGTAGAAGTGCGCGTTCGGATTGCGCCACGACGGCCGGCGCAGCGCATATATTATCAGCGGCATTGCCACTATCACGGCAACACCTGCGAGTATGATGCCTACATACACCGCGGGCGATCCCGTGTCGATCTGGGCCGGCGGCAGATAGCTCAGCACAAGCGCGAGCAGCGCGCCGAGGATGCCGACCGCGCA
Source organism: uncultured Porphyromonadaceae bacterium (assembly GCA_905193995.1). GTDB lineage: Bacteria > Bacteroidota > Bacteroidia > Bacteroidales > Muribaculaceae > CAG-873. Next base: position 2,121 of record CAJJQT010000211.1, read on the forward strand.
GACCGTCACCTCGCCGAAGCGACCGCCGGGCACCCTGAAGCCGCGGTGCTTGCCGGGCTGCGTGCGCCGCAGCCGGATGAACGCCCCGTAGATCATGATGACCATGATCAGATAGATGATCGTTGCCATCTGCGACATGATCTGATAGGCGCTTTCGACCGTCGGAAGCACAATCAATATCAGGCTGATCAGCGACACGAAGATGCCCTGGACGATCAGAATCGGCACGCAGGCCCCCGACTTGTTGGTCCGCTGAAGCGACCGCGGCAGATAACCCGACTGCGCCACGGCCATCAGACCCGTCGACGGGCCCGTCACCAGGGCGCTCACCTGACCTATCACGCCGAACATGATCAGCAGAGCCATCACATTGCCCAGCCACCCTAAGCCGAACGAGCCGAACAGTGCCTTATACGCCACAAGCAGCGACTGCAGCAGATCGATGTTGCGGCTCGGCACGACCAGACCTATCACGAGCGTACCGAGCGCATACACGGCCACGATGACCAGGATCGACAGGAACACGGCGCGCGGAAAGTCGCGGGCCGGATTCCGCATGTCGTTGATGTGCACGGCCTGTATCTCCATGCCCGCATAGAACAGGAAGATTGAGGCTGCCAGCACTATGGTGCCCGCGTGGGAGAAATCAGGGAAGAACGGCACGTGATCCAGTTCAACCGGCTTGCCCAGGCAGAAATAGAGGATGCCCAGCACTATGAGTACCGCGCCCGGGATGATGGTGCCGACCATGCCCCCGTAGGTCGTCAGCACGTTGGCCTTGCGCTGTCCCTTGAAGGCGATGGCCGTCGCGCCCCAGTATACGACCATGGCTATCACGAGCGTATACGTCTTGTTCGACGCCAGAGCCGCGTCGAAACTGTCGGGCCAGAAGATGTATGCCAGCGACGCGGCGGCAAACATCAGCACCGTCGGGAACCATATCACGATAGTCTGCCACTCCAGAAACATCGCCAGCCAGCCCCACCGCGGACCGAATGCCTCGGCAACCCAGCGGTAGAGACCGCCCGACTTCGTGTAGGTCGACGCAAGCTCGGCGCACACGAGCGAGAACGGCAGCAGAAACGCCGCTGCCGCGAAAAGATAGTAGAAGATCGACTGCACGCCGTACTTGGCCTCCGACGGTAGCCCGCGCAGACTCAGGATCGACGTGATGATCATGATGGCCATGGCCGCCATCGTTATGGAGCCGTGAGCCGTCGAAACATGGCACACGCGCCCCGAAAGGGTCGTCGGTTGGGGCGCTGAGGGTTTGGATTGTCTGTCCACTGTATCTGATTGATTAAATTTCCTTGCCTTTTATAACGCCACGCCCGAAAGAATTGTTTTTGGGGTCTCGGTCCTGACTGCGGCACGAAACATCACAGCATCACAATAAGCAGCAGCGTCACAATCAGTGCGACTATCTTTTTCATCGTATATTCATCGCCCTCGCCGACCCTCAGGGCAACCGATAATGCAGAAGCGTGGGTCGCAAATGCCGTATCCCGGCTGATGGTCGTAGGAAACCTTGTGTACAGATGTAGTAATAGCAGCCCACGCTATAGCGTGAGAACCACTATGCCACCCTTGTACACTTTTGAAAATTTCCTACGTTTTCAACAACAAGATAAG
>CAJJQT010000212.1 GCA_905193995.1 uncultured Porphyromonadaceae bacterium
ATTCACCGTGGCCTGGCGCTGGAAGGCGATCGTCTCCTCCTTGGGAGCGGCCGGTTTGGGTGCCGGGGCGGGGGCAGGAGCGGCCGGTTTGGGTGCGGGAGCCGGAGCCGGGGCCGGAGCCACCGGACGGGCCGGGGCGGGGGCCGGAGTTTCGGGAGCAGCCGCGCTCTTGATCTGGAAGCGGCAGTTGGGACACTTGTCGGTGTCGGGACGCAGCGGGTAGCCGCACTTGGGGCATACCGTCGGCTGGCCGCCGCGGCTGACGCCGCTCATTATGGTGCCTTCCTCGGCCGGGGCGCCCGCATGGGCCGGAGCCGGAGCTGCCGGACGGGCCGGGGCTGCCGGAGCCTGACGCTCGGGGAACGCATCGCTCTCGAATACCGTGCCGCCCAGAATTTCGTTCTGGCGGGGTGCGGCCGGACGCGGAGCCGGTTGGTCGGGGAAGCCGGCAGGACGAGGAGCTGCCGCAGGCTGTGCCGGGCCTTCGGTCAGGGGTGAGTTACACTTCGTGCAGTGGGTGGTTCCGGGCTTGTTGGGCCAGCCGCAATTTTTACAACGCATGGTATGTCTGGTTTAGTTGGTTTATTATTTTTTCATATTTAATGTGCAAATTTAGCACTTTCCGCCGTCTTTTACCAAAAAATCAGCGGTATAAATTACGAAATCATTGTTTTTTGTGATGAAATCGCCCGTTTTTGTGACAAAAACCGGCGCCGGCGCACTTTCCTCGCCCGATTTGTCCGTTCGGCTCTAATTTCGTAACTTTGCAGTCCCGAACATCGAAAGAACAAAAAAGTACTGATATATGGCATTACAATGCGGCATTGTCGGACTCCCCAACGTGGGCAAGTCGACTCTATTCAACTGCCTGAGCAACGCTAAAGCCCAGAGCGCCAATTTTCCCTTCTGCACCATCGAGCCCAACGTAGGCGTCATCACCGTGCCCGACGAGCGCCTCAACCGCCTCGTCGACATGTGCCAGCCGCGCTCCGTGGTTCCGGCCACGGTCGAGATCGTCGACATCGCCGGCCTGGTCAAGGGCGCTTCCAAGGGAGAAGGCCTGGGCAACAAGTTCCTGGCCAACATCCGCGAGACCGACGCCATACTGCATGTCCTCCGCTGCTTCGACGACGACAACATCACTCACGTCGACGGATCCGTCGACCCCGTCCGCGACAAGGAGATCATCGAATACGAGCTCACGCTCAAGGACCTCGAGACCGTGGAGTCGCGCCTTGCCAAGACGCAGAAGCAGGCTCAGACCGGCGGCGACAAAGTAGCCAAGATGCAGTACGAGGTCCTGTGCCGAATAAAGGAGGCCCTCGACCAGGGCAAGCCAGCACGCTCGGTGAAGTTCGACACGCCCGACGACCAGAAGTTTGCCCGCGAGCTCTTCCTGCTCACCGCCAAGCCCGTGCTTTACGTCTGCAATGTCGACGACGCCTCGGCCGTCTCGGGCAACAAGTATGTCGACGCCGTCCGCGAGGCCATCAAGGACGAGGACGCCTCGCTCATGATCGTGGCCGCCCAGACCGAAAGCGAGATCGCAGAACTCGACACCTGGGAGGAGCGTCAGGAATTCCTGGCCGAAATCGGACTCGAGGAGTCGGGCGTCGCCCGCCTCATCCGCGCCGCCTACGCCCTGCTCGACCTGCAGACATTCTTCACCGCCGGTCCCGACGAGGTGCGCGCCTGGACATTCCGCCGCGGATCCAAGGCCCCGCGCTGCGCCGGCATCATCCACACCGACTTCGAGAAGGGGTTCATCCGCGCCGAAGTCATCAAATACGACGATTATGTGGAGCTCGGCGGCGAGTCGGGAGTCCGCGACGCCGGGCGTCTCGGAGTCGAAGGCAAGGAATACGTCGTGCAGGACGGCGATATTATGCACTTCCGCTTCAACGTCTGAATTTTTTTGAATTTTTTTGGCTGTTTTTTGCAATAAATCAGGCGGAACGGCGTTTTATCCGTGTAATTCGCAAATAAATGTTCTGCCTATGAAGAATTTTTCTACTCCTGAAGCCGGCTGTGCCGAGCAACCCCGCGAGAGCCGTCGCGCTGTCGCACCCGCAAAACGAAAAATCGCATTCCTGAAGCAGTTTGCCCGCGCCTACGTTCCGGGGCCGTCCCCTGCCTTTCCGGGCTATGTGATCAACTGAACAACAAGGAGTGAAGGCCGCGCGGCCTTCACTCCTTAATTTTTTAGGCAGGCTGTTCAGAAGCAGAATCCGACGGAGGTGCAGCCGGCCGCCACAGCGTATCGGGCATAGATGAGGTGCAGCAGCACGAAGCCGGCCGTCAGCGCCACCACCTCGAGGATTATGAGCGTCAATATCACGCCGCGCGAAGGGCCCTTGGCGTTGAACAGCGCGTTGCAGCCGCCCCAGATGCAGGCCAGCGCCGGCAGCAGCACGGCCACCGCGAAGCAGATCGCCGACCATGCGCTCATGGTGCTGCCCGTCTCGGCGAAAAGGTCGAAATTGCTCAGCAGACCGCCCTCGCCCCATCCGGCGTAGGCTATCAGGGCCGCGATCGACACCGACAGCACCACCACCATGGCGAGCCCGACCATCATGCCCACAAATCCTATGAATATCAGCACTATTTTGCCCAGTATGCTCCAGAATGAGCTGCCGCTGCCGGCGACGTTCACACCAGCCGGGTCGGGCGTCCCGAGGATGGTCTGCCCCACGTTGCCGACCGTGATCGGCCGTCCGGTCATCTCCAGGATCTGACGCGGCGTCCGCGCGGCCGGTATTATCATCCAGGCCACCAGATAGATGATCACGAATGGTATGATCTTCGTGAACAGGCACAGAAGCACCAGCAGCACGCGCATCACCGTCACGTTCCAGCCCAGGTACTCGCCCAGGCCCGCCACCACGCCGCCGAACAGATAGGAGCAGGCGCCCATGATTCCGAAAATGGAACCGAACATACCCATCTGAGCGTTGGTCAATCCGTAGGTCTGCAGATACGCATCGTAGTAGTACGATCTAAAATACGGCAATCCGTAGATCATGGTTCCGGCGATGGAAATCAGGATCAGCCGGATCATGTTTTTCTTCAGTTTTGATTGTGTTCCCATAATACTCTCCTCACTTATTTAATTGTCGCTAAAAATAATTACTTTTCCCCTGAGGTTTCCGGCTCCGATTCCGGAACGGTCTGTTTCACGTCTCTCACCGGAATCACCTTGTTCTCCAATCCGGATTTCTTCCAGATCAGCAGGCCGGATACGATAATCAATATACTTCCGCCAATCAGCTCTGCTTCATAGATGATGTTTTCCTGCGTGCTTCCCATAATCGGAAGTGCAGAGCAGATGATGGCAAATACACACAATGCGGTTACGGCATATGTAACGGTGGACGCCAGCTTCTTGTTCTTCGTCATCACATAGAGCCCATCCAAATCTTCTTTTTCCCTCTTAATCTTTCCGTATGCCAGGAACAGGAATACGTACGGGAACAGCGTGGTCAGCGCGGTCATGGTCACCAGCATGTTGTAGATTGCTTCCACTCCCGGCAGGTAGGACACGCCGATCAGCAGGACGGAGATCAGGGTAGCCTGGAAAACAATTGCTTTAGTCGGGATTCCGTGCTCATTCACCTTGGTAATCCGTTCCGAGAATACGCCCGGCTCCACGAATCCGAAGAGCATCTTGGTCGGCTGTGCGATGTACAGAACCAGCGCCCCCAATACGGACAGTGCGATTCCCAGTGCGATGACCTGAACGAACAGGG
>CAJJQT010000213.1 GCA_905193995.1 uncultured Porphyromonadaceae bacterium
AGCATCCTGGAGGGTGAAATCACACGCACCGGCGTGGGCTTCGTCTACCGGCGTAAGCTGACCTCGCTCCGCGATCTTTTCCGCCGCGAACGGCAGGAGAATCCCGCACCGGGCACACGGCAGACAAATGAAAAGTAAGACTCTCATCCGGCTGACGGCGGCGGCACTTGCCCTTGCGGCGGCTGCCTGCTCGACGACCTCGAAGATACCCGAGGGCGAACTGCTCTACACGGGCACAGGCAAGATTAAATACGACATCGAGGGCACAGATTCGTTATACACGGTACCCGACGAGCTGAAAGAGTCGATACTGGAGGCTGTGGACGTGGCTCCGAACAACTATATAAAGCTGTTGCGGTGGCGCTATCCGTTTCCGTTGGGCCTGTGGGCCTATAACCACTGGCCGAACCCAGAAAAGGGCCTGAAGCACTGGCTCTACGAGACGTTCGCCGAAGAGCCGGTGCTGGTGTCGGACGTGCGGCCGCAGGTGCGGGCCAAGATGATCGAGCAACTGCTCGACAACAACGGCTACTTTCGCGGGACGGCGACGTACGAGCTGGTGCATCCGCGCAACAAGCGCAAGGCCAAGGTGATGTATACCGTAACGCCGGGTCGCGCCTTCCCCCTTGACACAGTAGAATTCCCGGCCGATACGACGCACCTGCTGCGTCTGATCGACTCGATAGGGTCGCACGACAGCTATCTGCGGGCCGGAAGCCGGTTCTCGACCGATTCGCTGAGCATAGCGCGCATGCGCATCACCAACGAGCTGCGCAACCGCGGCTACTATTTCTTCCAGCCCGATTACATCGAATATCTGGCCGACTCGATAGCGAATCCCGGCAACGTGGCCCTGCGGCTCGACCTGGCGTCGAACATACCGGCATTTGCGGCGAAACGCTACGTGACGGGCCATACGACAGTTGTCGTAAACCGCTACAAGGGCGACCAGACGCCCGACACGGTGGAGATACGGCCCGACATGACACTCGTGCAGATGCAGCCTACGCGGCTTCGCCGGGCGCTCATACCCGAATGCGTGCGCTTCCGCAAGGGACGTGTATTCTCGGTGCGCAACATGAACCGCACCCAGACCTACCTGGCGCGCTTAGGCATATTCCGCGCCATCGACATCACGGCCATTCCCGACACGACGGCGGAGGAGCCGACGCTCAACGTGCTGGTGAACTGCCGCTTCGACGCGCCGCTCGAAGCGTCGATCGAAGTGAACGCTTCGTCGAAGAGCAACAGCTACATAGGACCGGGTCTGACGTTCGGAATTACCAACCGCAATATTTTCGGCGGCGGCGAGCAGCTGTCGGTGCAGCTCACGGGGGCCTATGAGTGGCAGACGGGTCGCGGGCGCCACGGCGGCATCTTCAACTCATACGAGGCCGGGCTGACGGCTTCGTTGGCATTCCCGCGGCTGCTGGCGCCGCGGTTCATACCGCGCAGCCAGCGCGAGCTCAACTGGACGCGCTTCCAGCTCAACGCGGATCTGCTCAACCGGCCGCACTACTTCCGCATGGCGCAGTTCAACGCCTCGGTCAACTACGACTGGCGGTGGCGCCGGCACGTGAGCAACACGTTCACGCCGCTGAAGCTGACCTACACCAAGCTGATGAACACCACGGCCGAGTTCGACTCGATCATGGTGGCCAATCCGGCGGTGGCGCAGAGCTTCCAGAGCCAGTTCATCCCGCAGATGATCTACAGCTATACATATGACAGACAGCTGAACCGGCGCAATGCCATCAACGTGCAGCTTACGCTGCAGGAAGCCGGCAACATCTTCTGGGGCATATGGCGCGCGGCCGGGGTCAAGGGCGAGAAGGAACTGTTCGGGACGCCGTTCTCGCAGTTCGTCAAAGGTCAGCTGCAGCTGGTGTGGAACCATACGGTCGGGCTTGACCATCACCTGGTGGGGCGCGTGGCGGTCGGGGCTGAGCACGCCTACGGCAACTCGTCGGCGGTCCCGTACGCCGAACAGTTCTACGTCGGCGGTGCCAACTCGGTGCGCGCCTTTACGGTACGTTCGATCGGACCGGGCAGCTACAAGGCGCCGAGCGACACACCCGAGGACTACTTCGACAAGACCGGTACGTTCAAGTTCGAGGCCAACCTCGAGTACCGCTTCCCGATAGCGGGTGCGCTGCACGGGGCCGTGTTCTTCGACGCCGGCAACGTGTGGCTGCTCAAGGACGATCCGTCGCGTCCGGGGGGCACGCTGCGCGGCAAGACGTTCCTGCGCGACCTGGCCACCGGCACCGGCGCCGGCCTGCGGTTCGACATCGAGATGCTGGTCATCCGCGCCGACCTGGGTATCGGCATCCACGCGCCGTACAATACGGGCCACGGAGGCTACTACAACATGGAGTCGTTCGGCAAGTCGCTTGCCTTTCACCTGGCGATAGGGTACCCGTTCTAAAATCCTGAGAAATATGTCGCTGACAGGAATATACTTTATCTACGGACTGTGCGTGATGTTCTACTGCATGATGGCATGGTTTTTCCTGCACAAAAACCGCGAAGTGCTGTCACGCCTGGTGGCGGTGCTGATGATTGTGCTGGCCCTGCAGTGCGTCAAGGATCTGTTCTTTCTGTCGGCCGTCGCTGAGACGCAGAAGCATCTGTGGATGATCATGACCTGCGCCGATATGGTGTCCGTGCCGCTGTACGCATTTATCCTCAGGGAGCTGTGCCGCCCGGGATCACTGACGCTGCGGTCGGCTGCCCTGCAGGAACTGCCGTTCGTGGCGCTGCCGGTGCTGTATGCTGCCACCGGCATTCCCGCCTACTACTACGCCGACGTGGCCTGGGCCGCGCTCTACGGGGTAGGCTATGCGGTGTGGGCGGTGACGGCCATACCCAAGTACCACCGGCTGCTGCGCGAGCGCTTTTCCTACGACGACAACATCAACCTGAACTGGCTGCGGTACATACTTCTGTCGTTTTTCGCTATACTGTCGCTGTGGATTCTCGACTGTCTGGTGATCGACCTCGACATAGAGTCAGTGTACCTGTGCGGGTCGCTGGTGATATGGATGTTCATCTGCTACTTCATCTACCGCCACGAATCAGTGATCGACGAGTTGAGCGACCCTGCTCCGGTCCAGGAATCGTCTCCTGTAGCCGACGACAGCGCCGCCGGTCTGAGCGAGAGCATCCGCACGCTTTTCGAGCGCGACCGCATATTCCTGAATCCGCAGCTTAAACTCTCGGACGTGGCCGCGCTTACCAATTCCAACCGTACATATGTAAGCCGGTTTTTCAACAGCAGCCACGGCAAGACCTTTTTCGAATTCGTCAACGAGTACAGGGTCAATTACGCCAAGTCGCTTCTCGAGACCACGACCGGGAAACTCGAGGTCATCGCCGAGCAGTCGGGCTTCAGCTCGCGTCAGTCGTTCCACCGCGTTTTCAGCAAAATCGCCGGCTGCACCCCTGAGCAGTACCGCTCGTCAGCAAACGTCTGACTGCAAGTCCCGTTTACGATCGGTTACAGGTGTTTTTATCATTTGCTACATCGGAGAACCGCGAAAATGTATATTTCGCGACTGTAATTGTATGCAATGTTTCAGCCGCGCGGCGCAAGTGTGGCTAAATTTGCCACACCGCCCCGGTCCGGCGCCGTAAGGCATTCCCCGTAGTATAACTTCATAATAATACCACGAAAAAATGAAACGACATGACGCCCTATTACGGAGTCGACG
>CAJJQT010000214.1 GCA_905193995.1 uncultured Porphyromonadaceae bacterium
CTATCTGGGCTTCACCGACGCCACCAGCGGCTTCGAGGGCGACAACGAATTCGAGATCGGCCAGACCCTCGTGCTCACTGTCGATCTCGGCAAGCAGACCTATTCATATTCAGTAAAGTAAACAACAGCACAATATTATGAAGATGATAAATATAATCTCGACATTCGCTCTCGCCGTGTCCATGATGGCGGCCGGATGCACTGAGGACGGCCCGGTGACCAATCCGCGCCAGGAGGAGACTCCCGCAGTCGAAAAAGCTACCGGCATGGCTCTCGGCGCCGACGTCAGCTGGGTGACCGAAATGGAGAAAAACGGCATGAAGTTCTACACTCCCGGCGAGGAACGCAAGGAGATGGAACTCATGCAGCTCCTGCGCGACTACTGCGGCGTGAACTCAATCCGCCTCCGCGTGTGGGTAAATCCCGCCGACGGCTGGAACAATATCGACGACGTGGTCGTAAAGGCACGCCGCGCCGACCGCCTCGGCCTGCGCGTCATGATTGACTTCCACTTCTCCGACACCTGGGCCGATCCGGGCCATCAGGAGATGCCAGCCGCCTGGCAGGGTCTCCCGATCGAAAGCGTCGAGAAGGCCATGGCCGCCCACGTGCGCCAGACCCTGTTCGCCCTCCAGAAGGTAGGCGTCGTGCCCGAATGGGTTCAGGTCGGCAACGAGACCACACCCGGCATGATGCTCCCGATGGGTTCCGTTGACAATCCCGAACAGCTCACCCGCCTCAACAACGCCGGCTACGACGCCGTCAAGTCTGTATGTCCCGACGCCAAGGTCATCGTTCACCTCGACGGCGGCAACAACCAGTGGGCCTACGACCGCATGTTCGACATTCTCGAAAACAACGGCGGCAAGTACGACATGATCGGTATGTCGCTCTACCCCTATTGGGCCGAGCAGGCCGGCGAGACCGGCGGCTGGCAGAAAGTCTCCGACGACTGCATCGCGAACATAAAGCATGTCAAGGAAAAATACGGCAAGCCCGTCATGATCTGCGAGATAGGCATGCCTTACGACCAGGCCGAACTCTGCCGACAGCTCATCGCCAAAATGATGAAAACCGACGTCGAGGGCATCTTCTACTGGGAACCCGAAGCTCCCGGCGGCTACAACGACGGCTACAATCTCGGCTGCTTCGACAACGGCGCACCGACGGTCGCACTCGACGCGTTCAAGGGTAAATAACAGTTATGAACAGACACTCAGTTTTCACGGTAATGGCTCTCATGGGGGCCATTACCTTTAATCTCCACGCCGAACGCACGGTTACGACCCTCACCGACGGCTGGGAGTTCACCAAAGGGCGGCCCGACGCCTCGACGTCGTGGCAGAAGGTCAGAGTGCCTCACGACTGGGCCATCTACGGCCCGTTTGACATCGCCAACGACCTCCAGACCGTCGCCGTCGAGCAGAACGGCGAGACGCAGGAGACACGCAAGACCGGACGCACCGGCGGCCTGCCATTCATCGGACAGGGCACCTACCGCACCTCCTTCGAAGTACCCGACACTGCCGGTCGCAGCATCACACTCGTCTTCGACGGAGCCATGAGCAACGCACGTGTTAAGGTCAACGGCCGCGAAGTCGCTTTCTGGCCCTACGGCTACAACTCGTTCTACGTCGACGTCACCCCTGACGTCGTCCCCGGCCGCAACGACATGGTCGTCGAACTCGAGAACTTCGAGCGCGCATCCCGCTGGTATCCCGGCGCCGGTCTTTACCGCAATGTCCACGTAGTCAATGCCGACCGCGTACACATTCCCGTATGGGGAACCTATGTCACCACCCCGTTCGTATCTGCCGAAGAAGCCTCCGTCCGGCTCGAAATGAAAATCGACGGAACCCGAAAGGGTCAGCGCATCGACGTCTCCACCGACATCATTGCTCCCGACGGCTCGGTTGTGGCAACCAACAGCGCTCCGTACGTAGCTCACGGACAGGATTACTTCCAGAATTTCTTGGTCCGGCAGCCTAATCTCTGGAGCCCCGAGACCCCGAGTCTCTACACCGCCCGTACACGCCTGTCTGTCGACGGGAAGACTGTCGACACCTACGACACGCGCTTCGGCATCCGCCGCCTCGATTACATCCCCGAAAAAGGATTCTTCCTCAACGGCGAGCCGGTCAAGTTCCGCGGCGTCTGCAACCATCACGACCTCGGACCGCTCGGAGCGGCCGTCAACCGCTCGGCTCTCCGCCACCAGGTCGAGATGATGAAGGACATGGGTGCCAACGCCATCCGAACCTCGCACAACATGCCCGCCCCCGAGCTCGTCGAACTCTGCGACGAACTCGGCATGATGCTCATGGTCGAACCGTTCGACGACTGGGGTTTCCGGCCCAAGTCGCCCAACGGCTATGGATCGGTATTCACCGAATGGGCCGAACGCGACATCACGAACATGGTCACCCACTACCGCAACAGTCCGTCAGTGGTGATGTGGTCGATCGGCAACGAGGTACCCAGCCAGTGGGGACCCGACGGGCTTTCGGAGCTCACAATGCTCCAGGAGCTCGTGAAAGCGCTCGACCCGACTCGCCCCGTCACCTGCGGCATGGACCAGATCGGCGCCGTGCTCGACAACGGCTTTGCCGCCGCCCTCGACATCCCGGGCTTCAACTACAAGCCGCAGTTCTATAAAAAGGCAGAAGATGGTACTCGGCTCGGAGACAGCCTCCACCGTTTCATCGCGCGGCGTCTATCACTTCCCCGTATCGTTTGAGCGCGAACACAATGTCGTACTCCATCCCGACAACCAGTCGTCAGGCTACGACAACGAATCCTGCGCCTGGTCCAACACACCCGACATCGACTTCTATCTCGACGAGCAGCCATGGGTACTCGGTCAGTTCGTCTGGACCGGATTCGACTACCTCGGCGAGCCTTCGCCCTACGACACCGATGCGTGGCCCAGCCACAGCTCCGTATTCGGCATCGTCGATCTGGCATCCCTGCCCAAGGACCGCTACTACCTCTACCGCTCGCAGTGGAATACCGTAGACACCACTCTCCACATCCTGCCCCACTGGAACTGGAAAGGCCGCGAAGGTCAGGCGACTCCCGTTTTCGTCTACACTTCATTCCCCACAGCCGAACTCTTCCTCAACGGCCGCAGCATGGGCCTGCGCGAAAAAAATGATTCTACACTCCAGACCCGCTACCGCCTGATGTGGAACGAAGTCCGCTACGAACCCGGCGAGCTCAAGGTCGTTGCATATGACGCCGACGGCCGCAAGGCCGCTGAAAAAGTCGTGCGCACCGCCGGCAAGCCCCACCATCTCGTCCTGACCCCGCACACTACATCCCTGAAAGCCGACGGCGACGATCTCGTCTACATCACCGTACAGGTCGCCGACAAGGACGGCAACATCGTGCCTACCGACAGCCGCCTCGTCCGCTTCGCGGTCGACGGAGCCGGCAGCTTCGAGGCCACCGCCAACGGCGATCCCACCTGCCTGCTGTCGTTCCGCAACCCCGAGATGAGGCTTTTCAGCGGCGCCGCCACCGCCATCGTGCGCAGCGCGTCTTCTCCCGGCGAACTGCATTTCACAGCCTCCGCCCGCGGCCTGCGCCCGGCCACCCTCACCCTCCCCGTACGATAAGATTCAAGGTCCCGTTCGGGTGGCAGCCGTCGGCTACCCCCGCCCTCCAAAGTCGA
>CAJJQT010000215.1 GCA_905193995.1 uncultured Porphyromonadaceae bacterium
TTAATCGTGTAAAGGATGACTATAAGAAATATCGGCATAAGTGGCAAGAATTAGAATAAAATCATTAACTTTGCACTCGATTTTTGAAAACAAGGAAATAACAAACATAAAGTAGAGATACAAAATGGACATTAAATTTGAAAAAACGGGCGAGGGCCGCGGCATCATCACCGTGTCGCTTGTAAAAGACGACTACGCCCAGACCGTCGACGACAAGCTTAAAGAGATCGGCAAGACCCACACCATCCCCGGATTCCGCAAAGGTCATATCGCACTGCCCGAGCTGCGCAAGCGCTTCGGCCGCGAGGTTAAGAGCGACTCGATCAACAAGGTCGTTATCGACGCCGTTTTTGACTATATCGAAAAGAACAATATCAAGGTAATCGGCCAGCCTCTGCCGGCCGAAGCCACTGAAATCGACCTCAAGCAGGACGATTATACATTCAAATATGACGTGGCTCTGTGGCCGGAAATGGACCTCAAGCTCGACAAGGAAGTAAAGACTCCCTTCTACCTGATCGAGGTTACCGACGAGATGGTCGCCGAGCAGGACAACGCCCTCCGCGAGCGCTTCGGCGCACAGGTTCCCGGCGAGAAAGTCGACTCTAAGGCTGTGATCAAAGGCTCGATCATGGAACTCAATGCCGACGGCACCGTCCGCACCGATGCCGATGCTATCCAGGTTACCTCGGGTATCGTGGCTCCTTTCCTGTTCAAGGACCAGACCGAAGCTGCAAAATTCCTCGACAAGCAGGTCAACGACAAGGTTGTCTTCAATCCTTATAAGTCATGTGAGGGCAATGCGGCCGAGCTTGCTTCGATGCTCAACCTCGACAAGGAGAAGGCTGCCGGCGTCACCGCCGACTTCGAGTTCGCCATCTCGGAAATCATTGTAGTAAAACTCGCCGAGCACAATCAGGACTTCTATGACGACGTATTCGGCAAGGACAAGATCCACACCGAGGAAGAATATTTCGACAACATAAAGAAGATGATTCAGGCACAGCTCTTCCCCAACAGTCTGAACCTGTCGAACCGCGACATCCACGACTATCTGATGAAGACCTACGCCGATGGTCTCGTGATAGACAAGGAGCTGCTCAAGCGCTGGATCAAACTGACCTCTAAGGAAAACGTCACCGACGAAGAATTCGACAACATGCTGCCCGGCATCAAGTGGGAGCTCATCAGCACGACCGTCACCGAGAAACTCGGCGTAAAGGTTGAGGAAGCCGATATGCAGGCACAGGCCAACCAGATCGCCCGCAGCCAGCTTCAGCGCTACGGCATGTACAACATGGATCAGGAAACGATCGATGACATGACCAAGCGCATCCTCGCCGACCGTAAGATCCGCCAGCAGATCGCATCGCAGGTCGAAGAGGCAAAGACATTCAACGCTCTGCGCAATGCTTTCACCGTAGAGGAAAAGACCGTGTCGCTCGATGAGTTCAAGAAACTTGCCGAGGGCGCCGATACAGCCGAGACTAAGTAATATTCATCGCCACAGCTGTTTAACAGCTTACATCAGGCCGTGTCATCTCTTGTATGACACGGCCTGAATTTGCGGATGGACCCTGAATGTTGAAGAAATTCAAAAAAAGGAAAAAAGTACCAATAAAATAATAAATCAGACAAAAAAGAATCCCGCTATTGCAGGCAATTCAGAATTTTTTATTAACTTTGAAAAGAATTTGAAAACAACAATCTCGAAACCATATGCAGAATAACGATTTCAGAAATTTTGCCGTCAAGGGTCTTGGCATGAACGGACTGGCTATCGACCAGTACGCATCGGCCGTCTCCCGCGCGGCGATCAGCGCCAATTATATAAATCCGACCATCATCGAGGAACGCCAACTCAACGTAGCCCAGATGGACGTATTCTCGCGTCTGATGATGGACCGCATCATCTTTCTGGGTACTGAGGTCAACGACTACACCGCAAACGTGATCCAGGCCCAGCTGCTTTACCTTGACTCGGCCGAACCCGGCAAGGATGTGTCCATATATATCAATTCTCCCGGCGGCTCGGTCTATGCCGGTTTGGGCATATATGACACTATGCAGTACATTTCGAGCGATGTCGCCACCATCTGCACCGGCATGGCGGCATCGATGGCTGCCGTACTTCTGGTGGCAGGCCAGAAAGGCAAGCGTTTCGCCCTGAAACACTCGCGCGTCATGATCCACCAGCCTATGGGCGGAGCACAGGGTCAGGCATCGGATATCGAAATCACTGCCCGTGAGATCAAGAAGCTCAAGAAAGAGCTCTACAATATCATAGCCGAACACTCCGGTCAGCCATACGAGAAAGTTGAGCGCGACAGCGACCGCGACTATTGGATGACCGCCGAGGAAGCCAAGGAATACGGCATGATCGACCAGGTGCTTATCAAGTCAAAGAGCTGAGACATCTATGGCCAAGCGTAAGTCATCAATGGAAACCTGCCAGTGGTGCGGCCGTCCGGCCGATCCGTCGCAGCTGCGCATGCTTGTGCCCGCTACGGAAGACGGTCCGTACATCTGTACGGATTGTGTCGAGCAGATCCACGAACTGATCCGGGAGGAATTTCCTGACCAGAAGGCAGCTTCAGCCAATGATTTCAGGCAGAAAATGCAGAATTCCGTGCCGAAGCCGCATCAGATCAAGGAATTTCTCGACCAGTACGTGATCGGACAGGAGCAGGCCAAGAAATATCTCTCCGTAGCAGTCTACAACCACTACAAGCGTCTGCTTCAGAATAAGGAAGAGAACGACGTAGACATTGAGAAGAGCAATATAATAATAGTCGGACCGACCGGCACAGGCAAGACTCTGCTGGCGCGGACCATAGCACGCATGCTCGACGTTCCCTTCACAATCGTCGACGCGACCGTCCTGACACAGGCCGGCTATGTGGGCGAAGACATCGAGAGTCTGCTGACGCGCCTGCTGCAGGCCGCCGACTACGACGTCGAGAAGGCCCAGCGCGGCATTGTATTCATCGACGAAATCGACAAGATCGCCCGTAAAGGCGACAATCCGTCGATCACACGCGACGTATCGGGCGAGGGCGTCCAGCAAGGTCTGCTGAAGCTTCTCGAAGGGTCGATCGTCAACGTGCCCCCGCAGGGAGGCCGCAAGCATCCGGAGCAGAAGATGATACCCGTCGATACGAAGGATATCCTCTTTATCTGCGGCGGCGCATTCGAAGGTATTGAAAGCAAGATCGCCCAACGCATGAACAGCCATGTCGTCGGCTATGCCACCGACAATACCCGCACCAAACTGAAGGACAAGCAGGACTACCTGCGCTTCGTGGCTCCCCAGGATCTGCGATCATACGGACTCATTCCGGAGATTATCGGACGTCTGCCCATTCTGACACATCTCGAGCCGCTTGACCGCACGGCTCTGCTGAAAGTCCTCACCGAGCCTAAGAACGCCATAACGCGCCAGTACGAGAAGCTCTTCGCCATGGACGGCGTGGAGCTGACATTCGCGCCCAAGGTTCTTGACTTCGTGGTCGACAAGGCCATCGAGTACAAACTCGGTGCACGCGGACTCCGCTCGATAGTCGAGGCCATCATGGTCGACGCGATGTACGACGTTCCGTCGAAGGCAATCAAGAAATTCGAGGTCACGCCCGACTATGCCAGGGAAAAGTTCGAGGCAGACCACTTTG
>CAJJQT010000216.1 GCA_905193995.1 uncultured Porphyromonadaceae bacterium
GCGCGCTCGCCGATGCCTCGCTCGTCATCACCGGCGAAGGCTCCGTCGACGCCCAGACTCTCCGCGGCAAGGCTCCGGCAGGCGTCCTGCGCGCGGCTTACCGCCGCGGCGTTCCCGTTATCGCTATAGCCGGAAATGTCAGCTCAGCCCGCGCGCTCAATGATGCCGGTTTCCTGGCTGTCCTTCCGGTCGTTCCCGGCCCGTGTTCGCTCAGCGACGCCATGCGGCTTCCCGTTGCCCGCGCCAACGTAGTCCGCACGGTCGTCCAGGCACTCCGTCTCTGGTCGTTCGGGCAGTCGTTCACATAAATATTAATGCACATATTTTCTTTACAGGTATGACAGCTCTTGGAGCCATTCTCGGCCTTTTGTTGGCCATCGTGTTGATAATCCGCAAGGTGCCCCCGGTCTACAGCCTTATGCTCGGCGCCGTCGTCGGCGGTCTTGCCGGCGGCATAGGCCTGCCCGCTACTGTCTCGGCCATGATTTCAGGCGTGGCCGACGTCAGTCCGGCCGTGGTGCGCATCCTTGCGGCCGGCGTCCTTTCGGGAGCGCTTGTGGTGAGCGGCGCCGCCGAGAGCATCGCCACATTCATCATTCGCGTCATGGGCCGCCGCCACATCCTCGCCGCCATGGCACTCGCCGCCATGCTCCTCACAGCCACCGGCGTGTTCATCGACGTAGCCGTCATTACCGTCGCGCCGGTCGCCCTCAGCGCCGCCGGCCGCTTGCGCATTCCCCGCGCCACGCTGCTTGTAATGCTCATCGGCGGAGGCAAGTGCGGCAATGTCATCTCGCCCAATCCCAATACCATCGTCTCGGCCGAAAACTTCGGCGCCGATCTCTACTCTGTGATGTATGCCAACCTCATACCCGCCATCATCGGACTCATCTTCACCGTTTACCTCATTGGCCGCTTGCTGCCGAAGGTCGCCGGCGACGACGAACCCATGCCTCAGGCCGGCGCCGCCGACTCGGCATCGCTGCCCGGCATACTGCCGTCGGTAGCCGGGCCCGTTGCCGCAGTGCTGCTGCTCGCTCTCCGGCCCCTGTCCGGCATCAGCATCGACCCCGCCGTGGCGCTCCCCGTCGGCGGCATCATCTGTCTGCTTGCCACCCGACGGTGGCGTCTCACAGGCGAGAGCCTCCGGTACGGCCTCGAAAAGATGTCCGTCGTGGCCGTCCTACTCATCGGTACCGGCACCATCGCCGGCATCATCAAGGCCTCGTCGCTCAAGGACGTCATTCTCGGCGCACTGTCCCATACCGGTTTCGGCGAGTCGCTCCTCGCTCCCGTCTCGGGCATCCTCATGTCAGCGGCCACTGCTTCCACCACCGCCGGCGCTACGGTCGCATCGTCGTCATTCGCACAGACGATTCTCGCCGCCGGCGTCAGCGCCGTATGGGGCGCCGCCATGGTCAACTCCGGCGCAACCGTCCTCGACCATTTGCCTCACGGATCCTTCTTCCATGCTACCGGCGGCGCAGCAGAGCTGTCGATCGGCAAGCGCCTGCGCCTGCTCCCCTACGAGACCGCCATTGGCTTCATTCTCGCTCTCGGCACATATATGGCCTACATGCTTGTCGGCTGATTGCCTTTTTCCGGCTCTTTGCCCGTCTTATGCCGGTATTGGTTCGGTGTCATGCCTGTCACCTTCTTGAATACCCTTGTCAGATGGTGGGGATATTTGAATCCGAGTTCATACGCCGTCTCGCTTACGTTGAGCTCGTTCTCAGCTATAAGTTCTTTAGCGCGGGCTATGACGTAGAGCTGGATGTATTCCTGCGCAGTCTTGCCCAGCTCTTTCTTTATAAGATCGCCGAAATAGTTTGGCGACAGGCAGGCCTCTCCGGCGCACATCTGCACCGTCGGCAACCTCTCTCGCGCTTTCCCTGATTCGAACCATTCGTGCAGCGTCTGTTCAAAACGGCTTGCTATGCTCCGGTTGTGGACCTCGCGGCTTATGAACTGCCGGTCATAGAACCGCACGCAGTAATTCAGCATCGTTTCTATTGTCGAGGCGATAATCTGTTTCGTATGCCGGTCGATGTCGTGTTGCAGTTCATCTCTGATTTCTTTGAAGAAGTTGAGTATTATCTCCTTTTCGCGTTCCGACATATGCAGGGCCTCGTTGGAGTCGTATGAAAAGAAGGTGTAGTCTTTCATCCGTCGGGCCAGCGGCGTTCCGTACAGTAGATCGGGATGGAACATCAGCGCGAGTCCGCGCGGGTTGAGCGTCTCACCGCCGTCATCGACGCCCGCGGTCTGCCCCGGCGATATGAACAGCAGCGTGCCTTCCTGATAGTCATATTTGCTGCGGCCATATCTTATTGTGCCGCATTCAAGCTCCTTGTAATATATGCAGTAGAATCCGTATTCTTTCCGGCAGTGCCTGATGCTCTCGAGCCGCGACAGATCTGTGATTGATACGAGCGGATGCAGTGTTTCCGCGCCAAGCAGATTATTGTATTTTTCGATTGTATCGAGTCTTATGATGTTCCCTGCCATAAGTTAGCCGTTTTATTGTGCAAAATTAAGTTTTTTGTGCTTCCGAAGCAATATCTGTCGCGCTATATCTGTGAGATGGGTTATCACATCAGTAATTTTCAGTAAGGCTTTCGGCACAGTCGACAAGGAACTGTTCCTTATTCCGGCTGCTTATAAATCCTTCGGGATATTCTTGGCGGTTTATCGGCTATTTCGTAACTTTGCCGATGTTATGACACAGGACGAAAAGCTTAAAATTGAAGAAAAGATCATCGAGTATCTGCGCACGGTCATCGATCCTGAGATCGCAGTCGACATTTACTCGCTCGGCATGATCTACAAAATCGACCTTGAGGACGACGGCGCACTCAACATCGACATGACACTCACTGCGCCTAACTGCCCGATGGCCGACTTCATCATCGAGGACGTTCATCAGAAGCTCAGCAGCATCCCCGGAGTCACAGCCGTCAACGTCAATCTCGTCTTCGAGCCCGAGTGGAACAAGGACATGATGAGTGAGGAAGCCAAGCTCGAACTCGGTTTCCTCTGACCCGTCGCCGCGGATATGGTTTACTTCATCAGCGATCTGCATCTGGGCGCGGACTACATCGCCGACCGCCGTGCGCACGAATTGCGTGTCGTGCGGTTTCTCGACAGCATTGCCGCCGATGCCACGCATCTCTATTTGCTCGGCGACATCCTCGATTACTGGTACGAGTACCGCACCGTCGTCCCCCGGGGCTATGTGCGCTTCTTCGGTGCCCTGGCCCGCCTCGCCGACGCCGGTGTGAAGATCACCTGGATGACAGGCAACCACGACATCTGGCTCTTCGACTACCTGCGCCACGAGCTCGGCATCGAGGTCATCGACGCTCCTTTCGTCGAGCGCGACATCCTCGGACGCCGCTTTATACTCGCCCACGGCGACCGCATCGGCCGCCGCTCGGCTTCCTTCCGCTTCATTTGCCGGCTCTTCCGCAGCAAAGTGTGTCAGTGCCTGTATTCGGGCATACATCCCCGCTGGACAGTCCCGTTCGCGCATATGTGGAGCAAATCGAGCCGCGATAGCGGCAGCCGTCTGCCCGTCGGGAGCCATGCCGCTCAGATTATTGCCGATGTCGAGCCCCTGACAGCCCTCAGCCCCGATTTCATCGTCATCGGTCACCATCATA
>CAJJQT010000217.1 GCA_905193995.1 uncultured Porphyromonadaceae bacterium
AGATATAGTTGTGACGTCCGAAGTGGTCGGCCACATACTGCCACCATTCGGCGATCGGAGTAAATGGCGACGAACTCTTGCGGGGCCAGTAGATCTGGGGCGATATGAAGTCAATTGTGCCTTCGTGGAGCCAGGCGAGGGGGTCGGCGTATATCTCGTCGTACTGCCAGTCGTAGCCCGCCGTAGGGGGCTTGACGCCATGCTTTGAGGCTGACTTGCCTGCGGTACCGGCCGGGCCGATGCCGTAGTGCATGTCAGGGCGGTCGCGCTGTATCATTTCGTATATTTCGGCTACGACCTCGTTGACATTGCGGCGGCGCCAGTCGGCGATCGACAGGCCCGATTTGGCGTCCTTCCACTGCTGGTAGTCGCCGGCGTTTGATCCTTCGGTCAGCGGATCGCCCGGATAGAAGTAGTCGTCGAAGATCACGCCGTCGATGGCATAGTTGGTGTAGATCTCGCGGATGACGTCGTAGCAGTGCTGGCGGGCTTCCGGAAGGGCAGGGTTGAAGATGGTCCAGTTGCCCGACTTGAGTTCCCAGCCTTTCTCGCGCCATTCCTTGTCGAAAGGCGTGTCGTATTGTGTCCCGTCCTTATTGATGCGGAAGGGATTGATCCAGGCGTATACTTCCAGGCCGCGCTTGTGGCATTCCTCGACGGCGAACGCCAGCGGGTCCCAGCCGGGATCGACGCCGCGGGTGCCCGATACGGAGGCGCTCCAGGGTTCGAGCGACGAACGGTAAAGTGCGTCGGCCAGGGGGCGTACCTGCACGCATATGCCGTTGAAGCGGTGCCGTTTGAAAGTTTCGACGTACTCTATGAATGCGGCTTTGGATTTGGTCTCGTCGCCGATATCATACTTGTAGGGCCAGTCAATGCCCATTGCCGCCATCCAGATCGATCGGAATTCCCGCTTGGGAGGGTCGGCCGCCTGTCCGGCGAGTGTCGCGAGCAGCAGAGCGGCTGCGGCAAGTTTTCGAAGTTTCATGGTATTTTTATTTTAATGGTTTTTTCTTGTAGTTTTTCCGCGTTGCAAAGGTACAAAACTTTAATTATCGACCAAATAATTGTGAGCATTATAATTAAAGTATAGCGAAAAATTGCATTATTTTATCGCGCTTTGAATATAAAAGAGCCGCACCGGCTGTGTGACCGGAGCGGCTCGGTAGAAATGTCGGTAAGCGGTTTATTTGGCCATGACCAGGCGAGATACGCCGTCGGCGGTCACCAGATAGGTGCCTGCGGCAGGCAGTGTCAGGCAATCGGCGTCGGTTGCTTCGGCCGCGAGCATGCCGGTGACGGTGTAGGCGCGGACGGATGCGGCGGGGCGGCTCAGGATCACCTCGAGACCGCTGACGCGGATGGCCGTCTCGGCGTCGGCGGCCACGTCGGCCACGCCACCGGTGTTGTCGCGGACGGTGTAGCAGGCCAGGCCGTTGCCGGGCGAGTAGAAGTAGAGGCGCACGGTGTACGGGTCGATTGCGACGGCTTCAACGGGCGCGGAGTTTTCGGCCTTGTCCATGGTGCCCATCGGAGTGCGCGGCAGCGTGCACAGGTGCGCCATGGCCGAGTAGTCGTGTGCGCTGTTCTGACCCAGGGCGGCAATGGCCACGGTGCTGCCTTTGGCGGCCGCCCCGGTGTTGTAGGCCACGTAGTCGTAGCCGTTGAGATTGAACAGTGCCATGCCGTTGTCGGTCGTTACGGCTGATGCGGGCGTGGCGGTCAGCTTGGTGACGAGTTCGCCGGTGGTGAAGTCGTAGAGCGAGGGGGTGCCGTTGGCGTGGTCGACGTAGCAGCGGCTTTCGTCGACCGGCAGCAGGCGGGCGCCGGCTCCGAAGTTGGCTGTCGAGCCGCTGAATTCCTTGGCCACGGTGCTGCTCACGAGAGTGGCCTCGCCGTCCTCGACCTTCCAGAGGAGCATAGCGTTGCGGGTGCTGATCACGGCGAAAATGTAGAATTCGCCCGAGGTGACGTCGCCGTATACGGCGGCATAGTCGACGCGGCGGTGAGCGGGACCGCTGCCTTTGGCCTGGGCGACTTCGGTAAGTTCGCCGGTGGCCATGTTTACGGTGCATACCGAAAGCGGGCGCGTCGACACGGCGTTGGTTTGGTTTATGACGCAGAGATGACCGGCGCTGTCGAACACGACCTGATTGCAGGGGAGGGTGCTGTTCAGTGCCGTGGCTCCGGTGAGTGCTATGTCACGCACATGCTCGCCGGTGGCTGCGTTGTACTGGCGCAGGTAGATGTCGGCGTCAGCCTTGTCGGCCGAGCGGCCGGTAATGTACACGAAGTCGCGGTTGGCGGCCATAGAGCGGTGCTGCGAGCCGTCGCCCTCGAAGGCGATGGCCGAGGGTCCGGACGAGGTCGAGCGGTACCAGGTGCTTTCGACGTCGATACCGGCGAGGCGTTCGGAATAGCTGGCGTCGGTGGTGACGGCGTAGCCCCGCTCGGTGCTGCCCACGGGGGCTTCGCCCACTTCAAAGGCCGATCTGTCGGACTCTGACGAGAGGAACCGGCGGCCATGGGCGAACACGCGGCATTCGAACTCGCCCGAGCCGATGACGGCTGTATTCAGGTCGTATGATGTGGCCGGAGCCGCGATGTTGGCGCTGAATATGGGGTAGTCGAAATTGCCGGGACGGGCAATCTCCAGATGATAGCTTTCGGCGTATTTCACAGGACTCCAGGTGACGGTCACTTCCGTGGCATCTATGCGCGTGCCGTCGGCAGGGGTGATGACATTGGCTTTATCGCCTACGGTACGTTTGGGGCAGATGAAACTGTCGGGCCCGGTGTAGTTGTAGAGCTTGTCGGGCTCGCAGACGGCCACGCGCCAGTAGAGTGTCTGACCGTCGCGGGTGTCGCTAAGGTCAACGGTCACATTAGCGTCGGTGAGATCCGCGAAGCTATATCGCAGCGTCCTGAAGTCGGGCGTGTCGGATACCTCGACGATGTAGGTGGCGCCGGCCACCGGAGTCCATGAGAGCTCGGCGTCCCAGTCGACCGTGGAGTTATCGGCCGGAGCGATCAGGCGGGTAGCCTGCGAGCGTTC
The DNA here is from genome assembly GCA_905193995.1 of uncultured Porphyromonadaceae bacterium. Lineage (GTDB taxonomy): Bacteria > Bacteroidota > Bacteroidia > Bacteroidales > Muribaculaceae > CAG-873. Next base: position 3,056 of record CAJJQT010000217.1, read on the forward strand.
GCCTGAGTAGTTGATTGTGGCGGGTTCGTACTCGAAGCCGTAGCCGTCGTACACGCATACGGCATACCAGTGGCGCTTGCTCAGTTCATCGCTCATAGTGTATGAAGGCTCGTACGTGACGTCGACGAGGTATTTGCCGTCAATTCCGTCGCCGTCGGCACTCATCGCGTCATCAATCGAGGTACTCAGCGGTACGGCGTAGACGGTATACCGCATAATGGTGTTTTCGCGGGGCTTGGCGGTGGCGTCCCAGCTGATCGTGCGGCCGTCTAGCTTGCCGCCCGTGGGCGCGGTATAGGTGACGTGTTCCTTCCAGTCGAGCGGGGGGATGAGTGCCGGACGCTGGTAGACCTTATCCTCGAGCCAGTCGCCCAGTCCGTAGGCTACAGGGCCGTCGAAGTGTGCGGCGCTGAAATATACCTGGCCGGAGGTCTTGCTCTGTGCGAGCTCGCGTCCGATCTCGACCTGTGCGACGAACTCGCTCCATCCGCCATCCTCATTGTTGCCGCCGAAAAGCTCCTCGCTCACGCGGTACGATGCCATGGAGATATAGTTGTGACGTCCGAAGTGGTCGGCCACATACTGCCACCATTCGGCGAT
>CAJJQT010000218.1 GCA_905193995.1 uncultured Porphyromonadaceae bacterium
TATCAAAAGTTTGCAGGAATTTTTGCATTTTCCGGCCTGTTTTGAAATTTTTACCGCTATTAATTGCATGCGCGCGAAAATTGACCTAACTTTGCATACTTTTAGTTACAGATGGATACACTGCATCACAAACAGGAATTGCTCGACAAGCGCTATCTGCGCATGGCCGCTATCTGGGCCGAAAATTCGTACTGTCAGCGCCGTAAGGTCGGCGCTATCATCGTCAAGGACCAGATGATCATTTCCGACGGCTACAACGGTACGCCCGCCGGTTTCGAAAACGTCTGCGAGGACGAAAATGGTCTCACCAAGCCCTACGTGCTGCATGCCGAGGCCAACGCCATCACCAAGGTTGCCCGCAGCAACAACGCAAGCGACGGAGCCACGCTCTACGTCACCGCCTCGCCGTGCGTCGAATGCGCCAAGCTCATCATCCAGTCAGGCATCCGCCGCGTGGTATTCAACGAGCTCTACCGTATCACCGACGGCATCGAGCTGCTCCGCCGCGCCGGTGTCGAGTGCGTGCATGTATCCGACATTGATTCCAAGTAAGACAGTTTTTGTATAAAAGATGAATAAGGGTTCGCGTTTAAGAAATTGGTTTCCGCTCGTCGGAGCCTTGCTGCTTGTCGCAGGTATGTGGATCGGCTATCTGCTCGCCGACGGCGACAAACTTACGCCCGCACAGAAAAAACTCAATGAGATTCTCGCTATAATTCAGGACGAATATGTCGAGGAGATCGACGAGGACAGCCTCATCGAGATGACCATCCCCGAACTGCTGCGCAATCTTGATCCGCACTCCATGTACATCGCCGTCAGTGACCTCGAGAAGGTCAACCGCGATCTCGAGAGCTCGTTCTATGGCGTCGGCGTGCAGTTCCAGATCATGCAGGATTCGATTTGCGTCGTTGAGGTCGTCTCCGGCGGCCCGGCCGAGCACGTTGGCCTGCTTGCCGGCGACCGTATCATCGAGGTCGACGGACGGAAGATGACCGGAAAGGACGTCACAAACGAGGACGTCATGAACGCCCTGCGAGGCGCGAAGGAAACCGAAGTTGTCGTCAAGGTGCGCCGGTCGACCTCGCCAAAGCCGCTTACCTTCACAATTGTCCGCGGCGAGATACCCTCCGTCTCGGTCGATGCCTCGTATCTGATCAACGACACCACCGGCTACGTGCGCGTCAACAAGTTCGCTTCCAACACCTATTCAGAATTTATCCAGGCCATCAACGCTCTGCGCGTCCGCGGCGCGAAGAGCTATATCCTCGACTTGCGCGGCAATACGGGCGGCCTGCTCGATCAGGCTATCCTCATGGCCAACGAGTTCCTGCCACCCATGCAGTCGATCGTAAATGTCAAGGGACGCAAGTCCGACGAGGACGCCAACTGGCTCTCCGACGGTCAGGGCATATTCCCCTATGATCAGCTCGTGATCCTGGTCGATGAGTTCACCGCAAGTTCGTCGGAAATTGTCGCCGGCGCCATGCAGGACAACGACCGCGCCCTTATCATCGGACGACGCACCTTCGGCAAGGGGCTTGTCCAGCGCGCCATCACCCTGAGCGACTCCTCGCAGATGCGCCTTACTGTACAGCGCTACTACACACCCTCGGGACGCTGCATACAGAAGGACTACACTCCCGGCGCCAACGACGACTATCAGAGCGAGATTCTCGACCGGTACTCCAACGGCGAGGTCTTCAGCGCCGACTCCATCAAAGTCGACGAGTCCAAGGTTTTCGTCACCGTCGGAGGCCGTACCGTCTACGGCGGCGGTGGCATCATCCCCGACGTCTTCGTGCCCAGCGACACTGCTTTGGTCACCAGTTACTACCTCTCCGTGGCCAACAGCGGCGTCCTCAACAAGTTCGCCTACGAGTACGCCGACCTCAACCGGACCGACCTCGTCAGGGCCAAAACCGTGCCACAGCTGCTCAAGCTGCTCCCCCCCGACAATGTGCTGCTCGGCGCACTCGTTGACTATGCCGCGCAGAACGGTATCGCCAAGCGCTGGTACTACATCAACATTTCCGCGCCGTTGATTGTTAATCAACTGAAGGCTCTGATCGCCCGCGACATTCTCGGCATGAACGCTTACTTCGAGATTACCAACGAGAACGACCCCGCTGTCCTCGAGGCTCTCCGTCAGCTCGACAATGGCATCGCACGTGTGATCGAAAGCCACAAGAAGTGATTATTTTCTCAGCCATGGACAAGGAATCAATACGGGCGCGTGTAAAGGCGCGTAAGAATCTGCTCGACGATGCCGAACGCGCTTCGGCCGCCGAGAGTGTGTTCGGCCTCATAGAGAAGACCGCGGCGTTCATCATGTCGGAACACATACTCATGTACAACTCGCTCCCCGACGAGCTTTCGACCCGCGCATTCATTGACCGATGGCACACCCGCAAGCATTTCTACCTGCCGCGTGTCAACGGTGTCAACCTCGATATCCTTCCCTACGACCGCTCGCGCCTCCACCTCGGTTCGTTCCGTATCGAGGAACCCGAGGGCGACGACACCGTCGACATCTCTGCCATCGACCTAATCATCGTCCCCGGCGTGGCCTACGACCGCCGCGGCAACCGCATCGGTCGCGGTCGCGGCTTCTACGACCGTCTCCTGCGCGATGCGCGCGCCGTCACCGTCGGGGTTGCGTATGGCTGCCAGCTCGTCGACGATATCGAACCCGACGAATTCGACGTGCCGGTCGACTATGTCGTCACCGAGCGCGGCCTCATACGTGTGCCATGACCGTTAGCTGCGAATCGCTCAAAGCCGAAGAGCTCCGGCTGCGCTACCGCGAACTGCTTCGCGACCCGTCAGTCTTTCCGACGGGTGCCAACTGGGACTACATTATCGCCAACCGCATGGAAGGCCTCGGCGACCTCCTGTACGTGAAGTACCGCACGGCTCTCGGCATCGACGACGCCGACCGCGACGAACTCCACTCAGTCGCGCTCGACAACTTTCCCCTTTATCTTCGTGCCGTCTCTCCGGCCTATGCCGCCGACGTAGTTTACTCCCACGTCACCGACGGCCCCGTGGCCTTCGACCTGATTCGTCGGTGTCGTCTGTTCAGCGCCGGCCACATCGCCGGTCTCGTCGAGCGCGGCGATCTGAGTATCCTCGATGTCGTCGATGCCTACCGCGAGGAATACGACGAGGCCGAATACGGCGCCATGCGCCGTCTCGATTCGCTTATCCACCGCCTGCCTCAGCTTGGACGTATCGAGAGCGTGCGCGGGCTCCTTGGCACCGGCACTCGCTACATCTGCCCCGCCGGTCACTCCAACGACTCATCGGCCCGCTTCTGCAATTTTGCATCGCGCTATCGTTTTTGAATGTAGGGGCGGACGACTCTGTCCGCCCGCAAAGGCCCCCTCTGCGTCAGAAGAAGCCTGCTGCATTCCGTTTCCGCCGGGGCGGCGAAAACTCCATATCCGCAGCCTTCTTCTTCCTTCCCAAATTGTGACCGTTTCACTGGGTCACAATTTGGCCATTTGGAATTTTACAACGCCGCACGCTATCTGGATGATGGCGGGTCGCCAGCATTTTACGGATACGGCTTGTAGGGGCCGATGCCCTCATCGGCCCCTGCAAGCGCTTCTGAAAACCCC
>CAJJQT010000219.1 GCA_905193995.1 uncultured Porphyromonadaceae bacterium
CCGAAGCGTTTATCATAAAGATGTGCAATGGTCAGCGCGTCAATTAATGACTTGACATTATGAACAAAATTTTCAAGAAAGAGATTCTAATCGGATTAATAGTCATCATCGCAATGGCTGTGCTTTTCATAGGCATTGACTTCCTCAAGGGCGTCAACGTGTTTAAGGCAGCCAACTACTACTACGCGACTTACGACAATGTTGCCGGACTTGCCAAAAGCGCCCCCGTCACAATCAACGGTTTCAAGGTCGGACTTGTACGCGACATCAGATACGAATACAACAATCCCGGCCACATGCTCGTGGAGCTTTCGCTCGACCGTGAGCTGAAAGTTCCCGCCGGCACCAAGGCTGTCCTCACTACCGACCTGCTCGGCACGGCAAGCATCGCTCTCGAACTTGCTCCCCAGGGCCGGTTCCATGAAGTCGGTGACACTCTGACGGCTGTCGTACCCAAGGGTCTCATGGACAACGTCACGACCGAACTTCTGCCTCAGGTCGGGAACATTTTCCCGAAGGTCGATACTCTGCTTACATCAGTCAACGCTCTCGTAGGCGACCCGGCGCTGATCAGCTCAGTCCAGCGCCTCAACGACATTACCACGAATCTCGAACGCGCCACCCGTCAGCTGAACTCGCTGCTTGCAACCCTGCCGCCCATCTCGGCCAACATCAACACCATGACCAAGGATATGACTGTTTCAACGGCCAATATCGCCGAGATCACCACTGACATAAACAACGTGCCCGTCGATTCGATCGCCGACAACATCAAGCAGCTAACCGACAATCTGCGCATGTTGTCAAGCCAGCTCAACGATCCCAACTCATCGCTCGGCCTCCTCACCCGCGATCCACAGCTTTACAACAATCTCAACTCAGCCGTCTCCAATCTCGATTCGCTCTTCGTCGACATAAAGCGCAATCCCAAGCGCTACATCAGCATCAAACTTCTTTGATGGATCTGCTGAGTTAAGGTATCACAAGCGCCGAAGTCCCTTTTGCAAATGCAGCTTCGGCGCTTGTTTTAACTAAATTAAAATAGCATCCATCTATGCAAACAACTTTGCTCCGATATTCCTACTGACTTTAATCGGTGAGTATTTCATTATTATAGCCTCGAGACGGAATCTATTGCAATAATACCTCGCAATACAATATGTAGTGATTATAAGCTATATAAAAACGATATCTAAAGTAAAGATTTAAGTAACTTGAACCATTGTATTATAATCATCTGATATTTACAATATTGAGTTACTTCCAAGAAAAACAAAAAAAAATCGTGTTGTTTTTTGAATAATTTATTCGGAAATTTGTATCAGATAAATAATCAACCTTGAATGTCAAACTCCAAAAATCACATCGAGCTATGGGATCAGTGCCGCGCCTTTCTGCGCGACATCCTGCCACCGCAGCAGTATACTGCCTGGTTCGGATCCGTGACCTCATTCAGCTTCGAAAACAACGAGCTGCGCATCGTCGTTCCGTCGCCGTTCGTTGCCGAACAGCTGGAGCAGCGATTCAAGGTTCAGCTCAACGCCGCAATCCGCAAAGTCTACGGCGACAATGTTGTGCTGTTCTACCGCTACAACACGATAAATAATATTCCGGATACGACTGTCAGCGAACGCTCGGCCGAGATGTCGCCCGTCATAATTCGCAACAGCGCCGCGCCGGCTGCAAATCCATTCATCAGCGAGACGCCGAAGGTTTTCGACTCGCAGCTGAATCCGAGATACAACTTTGAAAATTACTGCACCGGCGAGAGCAATCTGCTCGCCCGTACTATATCCGAGGCTATCGCCAACGATCCCACCAACAAGACTTTCAACCCGCTGTTCATCTTCGGCCCCACAGGTGTCGGCAAGACTCACCTTATACAGGCCGTCGGCATCCGCATAAAGGAGCGTAATCCGCAAGCCAAGGTACTTTATGTAACGGCTCGACTCTTCCAGAGCCAATACACGGCAGCCAACAGCAAGGGGCAGATCAACAATTTCTTCCATTTCTACCACGGCATTGACACACTCATCATCGACGACGTGCAGGATCTGGCCGGAAAATCCGAAACACAGAACACATTCTTCCACATTTTCAACCAACTGCACCAGAACAACCGACAGATAATCATGTCGAGCGACTGTCCGCCGTCGGAGATGGACGGTTTTGAAGCGCGCCTGTTGTCGCGTTTCAAATGGGGTGCATCGGCCGAACTTTTCAAACCTGACTATGATCTGCGCCGGCGTGTGCTGATCAAGAAAGCCGAGCAGGACGGCCTCGATCTGCCGCAGGAAGTAATAGATTATGTGGCCGAGAATGTTACCGACTCCATCCGTGAGCTTGAAGGAGTTGTTGCCTCTCTCGTCGTTCACGCCACAGTTCTCAATTGTCCGATCACTCTTCAGCTCGCCCGCACGGTCGTAGCCAATGCGATCCGCATACGCCGCCGTCAGGTCAACTTCGAGATGGTCACTCAGGCGGTAGCTTCTTTCTTCAAAATCGAGGCCGACACACTGTTCACCAAAAGCCGCAAGCGCGAGATTTCCGATGCCCGCCAGGTTGTCATGTATCTGGCTAAAAAACTTGCCAACATGTCACTCAAGAACATCGGCACTAAGCTCGGGCGCACTCATGCCACAGTGATTTACGCCTGCCGCAATATTGAAGAGCGCATGCCTATCGACAAGGATCTGCGCGCCGCTGTCGACTCAATCAAGGAGCTTATCGAAAAAAACTGAGCAATATAGGCTGTTTCTTTGGTAAAAGTTCCAAAACTTGTTTTATAACATATAAAATTATTTGGTCACGTGCCAAAAAATGTGGAAATTTGTAACGCAAACCTAAAAACAATCTTTTTTACCTTAGAAATTGTACCTATTGGAAACCCTTAAAAAGGAACTGCGTGACGCAGTTCCTTTTTATTTTTACCGTTTTCACACAAGTTGCAAGAATTTTCACTCAACGACATAAAAAGAGGGCGCCCGGAAGAATGTCCGGGCGCCGCGATATGGATGAATATCCGTATTTACTTACTTGTGTAGTATTCGAGCTGTGCTACATCGAATGTACGGATGAATTCCGCATGACGGGTAACTTCGGCCGCGGCAAGGTTGACGTATACATGCAGTGACTTGGTGAAGTCGTCGTTGCGGTTGGCGTCATCGAGCAGCAGATACGACATGACGATGTTACCGGCCATTTCGACAAGACGGCGCGCCATGAAGTCGGCATACTGAGGATTGTCGACGCCGGTCACAGTGGCTACGGCACCTTCGTACATCTCCACGAGCACTGCGATGCGGTCCTTTACTGCCTGAAGTTCGGGCTTGACGTCGCGGGCTGCATAGCTCTCCATCAGCGAACGGTAGGTGCCGGTGGTGACGTGGCGTATGGCTGCAACGACCTGCAGCTGGGTGGTGCCTTCGTAGATCGACGTGATACGTGCGTCGCGATAGAGTCGCTCGCAGGCGTAGTCCTTCATAAAGCCCGACCCGCCGTGTACCTGTATGCAATCGTAGGCGTTCTGGTTGCAGTACTCGCTGCCCATGCCCTTGGCCATGGGAGTAAGGGCGTCGGCAAGTTTGTTATATGCCTTGGCCTCCTGCCGTT
>CAJJQT010000220.1 GCA_905193995.1 uncultured Porphyromonadaceae bacterium
AATTGTCAAGGAGGCCCAGGCGGTCAAGGCCGATTATTTCGAGAAACTTATCCGCTACGTCGCTTCGCCGACGCCTTCGACTGTACTCGTCATTGCCGCGCGCGGCGACGATGCCAGGTGCGGCAAAGCCTTTCTGGAGGCTGTCGCAGCCTGCGGCGGCGTGGTTTTCCAGTCTAAACCCGTCTACGAAAGCCAGATTCCCCCTCTGATCTCCGCATATATCCGCGAACGTGGCCTCAGGGCTGACGATAAGGCCGTCGGTATGCTTCACGAATTCATCGGCACCGACCTCAGCCGCCTTTACAACGAGATCGACAAACTGGCCGAGATCCTGGGCCCCGGAGCTATGGTCACGCCCGAAGCCGTCGAGCGCAATATCGGCGTGAGCAAGGACTACAACAGCTTCGAGCTCGTCGATGCTGTTGCCGCGCGCGACCTGCCCCGCATGTATCGCATTGCCGACTATTTCGCTGCAAATCCGCGCCAGAATCCCGTGCAGCCCGTTGCGGCAGCCCTGTTCGGATTCTTTGCCGATCTGCTTGTAGCCTACTATGCGGCCGACCGCAGCGAGCGCGGCCTCATGGGCGAGCTCGGCGCACGCAATTCATTTGCCGTCAAGCGAGTGATGAAAGGAATGCTCGCCTACAACGCCTTCCAGGTCGTGGCCGCGCTTTCCGAGATCCGCCGCTTCGACCGCATGAGCAAGGGCGGCGGATCGCGGCAGGACGGTCACCTGCTGTTCAAGGACCTCCTCTTCCGCCTCGTCACCGCCACCGGTCGCTGACGCCCCCGGCACCCTCATAAAAAACATTAATCGAATACTCCTTCGACGCTCTCCTCGGCCGTCTCGGTCTCCTCGGGAGCGCTCAGTTCGCCGCCGCACAGATCCACGTCAGGCGGGAATACGAACTTCGTGTTCTGGTCGTAGGGCAGGCTGCGGTCGGCGTACACTTTCGTCATATACTTGCCGTAGATCGGCAGCGCCATCGACGCGCCCTGGCCCTCGGCCATCGAGTTGAAGTGGATGTACCGTTCCTCGCCGCCGACCCATACGCCTGACACCAGGTCAGGCGTGAAGCCCATGAACCAGCCGTCGGAGTTGAAATTCGTCGTGCCGGTCTTGCCGCCCATCTGCGCCGTCAGGTTGTAGGGCGCGCGGCGCAGTCGGCTGCCCGTACCGCCGTCCACCACGTTGAGCAGCATCGACAGTATGCGGTAGTAGCCCTTCTCGGTGATAACTTCGGTCTGATGCGGCGTGAAGTCGCTGATTATGTTGCCGTTGTTGTCTGCGATCGCCGTCACGTACATCGGGTCCACGCGCATGCCGTGGTTGGCGAAGGCGCTGTAGGCCGTCACCATCTCCTTGACCGATACCTCGCACGGTCCCAGACACAGCGACATCACTGCCGGCAGCTGGTTCGTGATGCCGTACGAGTGCATGCGCTTCACCAGCTCGGCCGGCGACAGCGCCGCCATCAGGCGCGCCGATATCCAGTTGTTCGAGTTGGTCAGTGCCCACCGTATCGACACCATCTCGTCGATGCGCGACCGCCCCGCGTTGCGCGGCGACCACGGCCGTCCGCTCTCGTCGTAGTAGGTCGGCTGCGAGTTCAGCAGTTCGTCGCAGGGGGTGAAGTCCGACTCCATCGCGTACGTGTACAGAAACGGCTTGATCGTCGATCCGATCTGACGGCGTCCCGTCGACACCATGTCGTACTGGAAGAAATGGAAGTCAGGACCTCCTACATATGCCTTCACGAAGCCCGTGTTCGGGTCCATCGACATGAAGCCTGTGCGCAGGAAGCTCTTGGCGTAGAGCACCGAGTCGCGGGGTGTCATCACCGTATCTATAGGCCCCGAATAGCTGAACACCGTCATTTCGGTCGGTGTGTCGAATTCGCGCAGGATTTCCTCTTCCGATTTTCCCGCTACGCGGCCCACGCGGTGACGCTCGCTCTGGCGTATGGCGTTGCGTATCAGCGTCTCGCGCGTCTTGGCGCTCAGCTCGCCCGCGTTCGATGTGTAGGGCGCCGTGGCCGAGTTGCGCTTCTCGCGGAAGAACTGGCCCTGCAGCGTCGCCATATGCTCGGCCACCGCCTCTTCCGCATAGGTCTGCATGCGCGAGTCGATGGTTGTGTATATTTTCAGTCCGTCGGAGTAGATGTCGTATTTCGTGCCGTCGGCTTTCGGATTCTTGTCGATCCAGCCGTAGAGCGGATTGTTTTCCCAGGCTATCGAGTCATCGATGAATTTCTGCTTGTCCCACGACGGATAATCCTCAAGGTGAGGCTTGTGAGCGGTCAGATAGCGGCGCAGCTCCTCGCGGAAGTACGGTGCCATGCCGTCCTTGTGGTCCACGCGGCGGAAGTCGAGCTTCAGCGGAAGCGCCTGCAGCGAGTCGAGCTCCTCCCGCGTCAGCATGTCGGCCTTGTACATCTGCTCGAGCACTACATTGCGGCGCTCGCGCGTACGTTCGTTGTGGCGCACCGGGTTGAAGAACGACGGATTCTTCACCATACCTACCAGCGTGGCAGCCTCCTCCACTGTCAGGTCGCGGGCATCCTTGTTGAAATACACCTGTGCCGCGCTCTTGATGCCCACGGCATTGTACAGAAAGTCAAACTGGTTCAGATACATTTTCAGGATCTCGTCCTTCGAGTAGAAGCGTTCGAGCTTCACGGCTATCATCCATTCGATCGGCTTCTGCACCGCGCGGGAGAACAGGCCGTCGCTCGGCGGCGTGTACAGCTGCTTGGCCAGCTGCTGCGTGATGGTCGAGCCGCCCCCTGCGTTCCTCTGTCCCAGCAGTATTGTCTTGACGACCGCGCGTGTTACGGCCTTCAGGTCTATGCCCGAGTGATCCATGAAGCGTGCGTCCTCGGTGGCGATCAGCGCGTTCACCACGTTCGGCGACACCTCGTCCAGATCGGCGTACACGCGGTTGCCCGAGTTGCGGAAGTAGCGGCCCATCTCCACCCCGTCGGCCGTGTAGATCGTCGACGCGAACTTGTCCTGCGGATTCCGGAGTTCCTCGATCGGAGGCATATAGCCGATCACGCCGTTGTAGACGAGAATGAAAAAGAGCATCAGCAGCACGCAGCCGCCGCCGAAGACCGCAAGCAGTATCTTGGCTATCTTCTTGCTGCGCGGCTTGGCCATGGTTTTATCTTGTGATGTATTTGCTGTCATCTGATCGTTTACGAAGTTACTGACTTGCAAAGTTAGCGCTTTCTCCCCGATTTTGCAACACCACCCCCAAAAATCGAATGGACTGCACGCGTCCCCGCCTTCACCGCCCGAAGCCCCCTTGCAAAAAAATGGGCCGGCAGGTGTGCCCTGTCGGCCCGTTCGCTTGCGTTTGTGCGCGTTATACGTTGGGATTCAGTTCCTTCCAGTCCTTGATCGGAGGCAGTACGCCCATTTCGATCACCTCGTCGCGCAGGTGGCACAGGTGGTGGTAGCTCTGTTCGAGCTCTTTCTTCTCCTCCGGTGTGCCCTTCACGGGATGCACGGTCACGCCGTTCTTGTCGACGGTTGTCTCCATGGCCATCATGATATGGTTGAAGGTGCCGTCGTTCCCGTATGTGCCATGGAGACAAC
>CAJJQT010000221.1 GCA_905193995.1 uncultured Porphyromonadaceae bacterium
ATTTTGCAGAACGCGCCTGGGTAGATGCCCTTGTCGACATTTCTGATAGCGGCGTGCACATCTTCTTTCGAAGCCGACACACCGCGCATTTTGTACCTTTGGTCGCTCGTGTCTGTCATAAGTCTATGCTGTTTTAATCGTTATTTTAGTCTGGAGATATTGTTCTTGTTTCCGGCCAGCCAGACGATGTCGCCCGGGGCAAAGACCAGGTTGGGGTTCGAGTCGATGAATTCGCCGCCCCGGTTTACGGCTACCACGAGCACGTCGTAGCGATCGCGCAGAGAAGCGGTTGACGGAGTCTTGCCTATGAGCGGCGAGTTGAACGACAGCAATATCGAGCCAAGTGTCATTTGGCCGGGATCGCCGCTGTCGGCTGCCGCCTTGTCGGCTTCTGCCACAGGAAGCAGGCGTGTGATCTGCTCGTCCGTGCCGATGACGCCGAGTACGTCGCCAGGATAGATGCGCTGTCGTCCGTCGGGAATGGGTATATTCTGGTAGCCGCGTTGCACGTTTACCACGTTCACGCCGTAAGTCTTCCGCAGATTGCTGTCCATCAGGCGCTCGCCGGCGAACGGACAGCCTGCTCCGACTGTCATATAGGCCAGATGGAGATCGCTCACCACGCGGTTGTTCTTGCCCGAGCGGCGCAGCTCCCGCTCGTTGAGATTGTCGAAGAATTTCTCCTCAATTCGGCTCATATGCCTGGTCAGCTGCCGGTAGAGCAGCAGGATTATCATTACGACGATCGCAACGCCGAGCAGCAGTCCTGCTGTGGCCGAGAACACCGACGCGACGGCATGCACGACGAATCCAAGCGCGATCACACACCTGAAGATCATCAGCACTATGCGTGGTATGTTGTAAGACACGGCGTCGTCGCCCTCTTTGACTCTGACAGGCGAGATCAGCGCTATGATGAACGGTGACATGAGCGTTATCTCGACGATGAAGGCGAGCACCGGCCCCCACTTGCCGCCGATATCCGTGAGCCACGGACGTATGTAATAAGCCGATACGACCGATATGGCGATCAGCACCACCGAGTACATGAATGTGCGCCACAGATGGCGCTTGAGCAGAGCGGCCCATGGGGAGCCGGAGGCCTGTTCCTTCTGTCCCTCGTTGTTGTAGCGCTCGATCAGGAAGTGGAGCCGCTGCGGCAGGTGCCGCTCGACAAATTCGCTGGCCGGTGCAGAAAGTTTTATGAAATACGGCGTTGTGAAAGTCGTGATTACAGACACGGCCACGACTATCGGATACAGCTGCGGCTCAAGCACATGCAGACTCATGCCGAGCGAGGCGATGATGAACGCGAATTCACCGATCTGGGTCAGCGAGAATCCTGAGCGTACAGCCACTCGGATCGATTGGCCCGTTATGAGCATGCCGAATGTGCCGAAAATGATCATGCCTATGATCACGACGAGCGAGAGAATCAATATCGGCAGCCAGTACTGGGCAAGGATGTCGGGCTGTACCATCATGCCGACAGAGATGAAGAAAACGGCGCCGAAAAGATCCTTGACGGGCGTTACGACGTGCTCTATCTGCTCTGCGTAGCTCGTTCCGGCCAGTATCGAGCCCATGACGAAAGCTCCGAGAGCGAGCGAGAATCCGCAGTAGACCGAGAATACGGCCATGCCCAGGCACAGACCCATCGACACGATCAGCAGTGTTTCGCTGTTGAGATAGCGGCGGATGCGGTTGAGGATCGATGGCAGCAGGTACACGCCTACCAGAAACCAAATGATCAGGAAGAACATTAGCTTGCCGACGCTCCAAAGCATCTCGCCGCCTTCGACCGAACTGTTGATGGCTATGGACGACAGCACCACCATCATTACCACCGCGAACAGGTCTTCGACGATCAGCACCGCCAGTACCAGCGAGGCGAACTTCTGCTGCCGCAGCCCCATGTCGGTGAAAGCCTTGATGATTATTGTGGTGGAAGACATCGACAGCATCCCTCCGAGGAAAAGGCTGTTGATAGTGTTGAAATGCAGTACGCGGCCGGTGATGAAGCCTGCCGCCATCATGCCCGTGACTATGACGAGTGCCGTGACAACAGCCGAGCCTCCGGAGTTGACAAGTTTCTTGAAGCTGAATTCCACTCCAAGCGAGAACAGAAGAACCACGATGCCGATCTGCGCCCAGAACTCGATGTTCTCTACCGTCGTCACCGAGGGCAGATAGGTGAAATGGGGACTTGCCAGAAAGCCGGCCACGATGTAGCCCAGTACGACCGGTTGCTTTAACCACTTGAACAGAACGGTGACCACCGCGCCGAGAAGCAGGATGAATGCAAGGTCGCTGATCAGGCTTTCTACGTTCATATATTGATCTGGTTGGCGAGAGTTATGGACTGTGTGGGATAAAGGCTCCTGAAAGAATGGAAGAGCGCCACGAGATCCACATCCTCACGCATTACGACCACGAGGTTAAGCCTCGTCTCGTTGTGTTCGAAGTCGTATTCGACATAGAAATTGCTCAGCTGTACCCGTGCGGCGGCCATAGCTTTACGGTAACTGTGGATATTGTCGAGTATGACGGCCACGCGTATGCGTATTATGCGTGATTCCGAACGGGCGCTGACACGGTGTTCGATGCGCTCGAGTAGCACAAGTATGAACAGTATCAGCCCTGTGGCGATTACCGAAATGAGGTACAGACCGCAGCCTACGGCCATGCCGATGGCCGAGACCATCCAGATGCCGGCAGCCGTTGTGAGGCCGCGCACCGACCCCTTCATCTGGATGATGGCGCCGGCACCCAGGAAGCCGATACCTGATATTACCTGCGCGGCGATTCGCGTGGTGTCGCCCTCGAGGACGCCTTCGTAGCGTTGAGGCACGTAAATCGACAGTATCATGGCCAGGGTCGAACCCATGGCGATCAGCGAGAACGTGCGCACGCCGGCCGACTGGCCGCGGCGCCGCCGCTCGAAACCGACCACGCTGCCCAGAAGCATGCTCAGCAGCAGCTGAAAGCATCCGGCGGTCAGATTGACCTCGGTCGATGATATCGCGTCTATGAAATACCCGAATACATTCATTATTTAAGCTCGAAGTGCCGGCTTATGAGACGGAAATTGTCGGCAAAAAGCTCCACGGTGTACTGTCCGGCCGAGAGAGCCATGTTCACGTCCCAATAGATCGTGACGCCGCCGATTTCCTCGCCGGCGTATTCGATCACCTTCTTGGCCGTGGCGTCGAGTGTGGCGCCTTCGAAGCTGAACGATCCGCCGCCGGGCAGCAGCTGTCCCGAGGGCGACACGATGCGCAGATAGATGGTCTTTGCGCCTACGGGCGTCGAATTGTTCTGCGGTATGGTGAACGTCACGCAAAGCTGCCGCGCCTTGGCGACCTTCTTTTCCACTTTACCTTTCTTGTTCAGGGCAGTGAGGTTGAGGCCGGTGACATTGAGCTTCTCTGCCAGCGTCATGCGCTCCGATAGTTGTTCGTTCTCGCGCGAAGTCTGCTGCACGCGGCTGTTGAGCTGTTCGTTGCGGTCCTTGATCTCTGCGTTCTCGGTGCGGAGAGTCTGGTTCTCGAGCTGGAGGCGGTTGATTTCCTCTACGTAGTGCTTGAGCAGCTTGCGCA
>CAJJQT010000222.1 GCA_905193995.1 uncultured Porphyromonadaceae bacterium
GTTCAGCACACATGAAACGATTTCTGTTGACATCGGCATTCATCATAGCGGCACTTGTGGCGTCGGTAGGCGCCGCGGCTGCTACTACGTTTGAGCTTGCGCAGATGCGCAATGCCATCGTGGGGCGTCCGTGCCAGGTAGCTTTCGTGCTGCGTTCCGACGACAGCAACGCTCTCCGTACGGCTTCCGATCTCACACCCGATCCGCCGAAAATAGACGGTTTCAAACTCTATTCCGGCCCCGGAATCACCAACGGCTTCGAAAGCGGCTACGACTCGCGTCAGGGCTCGTACCAGTACTATACGCTTTCGATCGTCTACGTCTTCATTCCCGAGCGGGAGGGCTCGGCTACGATTCCCTCGGTTTCGATCCGTGTCAACGGCCAGACTCTAAAGACCAAACCGCAGACGATCAAGGTGCTGCCTCCGAGCCAGCAGCAGGCTCCGGCCTACGGAGGCGGTTATCCGCAGGGCAGCACTTCGGGAGGCGGCGAGCAGGTCGTAGGATCGTCGGTGGGCCAGACCAAGCCCGAGGACCTTATGGTCATCATCACTTTCTCGCGCAAGAATGTCTACGAGATGGAACCGGTGGTGGCCGACATCAAGCTATGTCTGGCCGAAAGCCGCCGCTTCGACATCGAGAACCAGTTCAACTCGGTGACGTTGCCGGTCTTCGACGGCTTCCTGTCGGAGGACCTGCCGGTGCCTCAGCGCAGCCAGATCGAGAATATCGGCGGCCGCAATTACGAGACGCTCGTCATGCGGCGCTATCTGCTCTATCCGCAGAAGGCCGGCCATCTGAGCGTGTCGTCGGGCGAGTATGAAATCAATGTGATCGAATATCAGCAGGTGACGCGCGGCCGCTACGTGACCAACCGCCAGGTCCCGCGCAAGATGAAGACGGCCACCAACCGCGTCAGCCTCGACGTGAAGGCTCTGCCTGAGCCCCGCCCGGCTGACTTCTCCGGCGCCGTGGGCCGCTTCTCGATCTCGGCCGAGATCAATCCCGAAATCGTCCGTACCAACGAATCGGCCACTTACACGCTGAAGGTGACCGGCGCTGGCAACATAAAGTATCTGACCGCCCCGAAGGTGACGTTCCCGTCGACTTTCGAGACTTATACGGCCAAAACCGATATCGACGCCAAGTTCGACGGGTCGAACTACTCGGGCACCTTCACGGCCGACTATCCGTTCGTGCCGCAGGAGGTGGGCAAGTTCGCCATCGAGCCTTTTAAGTTCGTCTACTTCAATCCGGCTACGGCCACGTATGAGACTGCCACGGCGCAGGGCTTCGACCTCAATGTCATCAAGGGCAACGGTCCGGCCGTTATCGGTGCCCAGAAGGGCGTCAACACCGAGATGACCGACATCCTGCATATCCGTCCGCTCCCGGCCAAGGTCAAGGCGGCCACGCAGCCGGTAGCCGACTCGTGGTGGTACTGGTGCATATATGCCGTCGCCGCTCTGGGGCTGCTTACCGTGGTGGCCGTCTACCGCCGCCACGTGAAGCGCAGCGCCGATGTGGCCGGTCGTCGGCTCGCCCGCGCCAACCGCGTGGTGTCGAAGCGCTTCCGTACGGCCGAGAAGTTCATGCGCCAGCACAAGTCCGAGCAGTTCTACGAGGAGCTCGCACGGGCCTTGAAGGGTTATCTGGGCGACAAGCTCGGGCTGCAGGCATCGGGGCTGCTGAGCGACGTCATCACCGAGCGGCTCGAGGCCCGCGGTGTGTCGCCCGAGGTTACCGCTCAGGTGATCGAGGTGCTCAACGACTGCGAGATGGCGCGCTTCACTCCCTCGGCCAGCGACGATGCCATGTCCGATGTATTCAACCGCGCGACAGCCGCAGTTAAGGCTATCGAAAATGTCAAGTAAACCGCTATGAAAAAGATATTTACAGCAATTATCGCGATATTCGGCACCATAGCGGCTGCCGCAGCCGTGACGCCATCGATGGCTGATTCGGCCTATAACAAGGAGATGTACGGCGATGCCGCCGACCTCTACCGCCAGATTCTGGCCGAACAGGGACCGTCGGCCGACGTTTACTACAACCTCGGCAACGCGCTCTACCGCCAGGACAACGTGGCCGGCGCCGTCATCAACTACGAGCGCGCCCTGCGCATCGATCCGGGTCACGCCGACGCCCGCGCCAACCTTGCGTTCGTCAACTCGCGGCTCGAGGACAAGCCCGAGAACAACAATTCGTTTCTGACTCGCCTGCACCACTCTGTGGTGACGTCGACCTCGGCCGACACATGGGCGTGGATCACGCTGGGCGTCTTCCTGCTGCTGTGCGGACTGATCGCCCTGTACATCTTCAGCGGCAACGTCATGCTGCGCAAGGTCGGCTTCTTCGGCGGCCTTGTCGTGCTTGCAGCTACGGTCTACCTGGTGGTAGTGACCGTCGACGCAGCCAAGCATTTCAACGACCACTCGGAGGCCGTCGTCACTGTGCCGTCGACCCTGCTCAATTCGGCTCCGCGCCAGCCGCGGCAGACCGAAAAGGTGGTGCCGCTTCACGAGGGCACCAAGGTCGAGATCCTCGACTCCGTGTCTACGCCCGATGATCCCGTGTCGCCCCGGTACTATAAGATCAGCATCAACGGCTCGGCTCCGGCCTGGCTCCGCGCAACCGACGTCGAGATAATCTGATGGAGGGGCTCGTAATCCGCAACACCGGCTCGCACTATGTCGTAGCGCCCGACGACGGCTCGGCTGAGATCAACTGCAAGATCAAGGGCAATTTCCGCATTAAGGGCATACGGACCACCAATCCGGTGGCCGTGGGCGACCGGGTGACGGTCGGCGAACCGGCTCCCGACGGCACAGCCTATATCACCGCCATAGCCCCGCGCCGCAACTACATCATTCGCCGCGCCAGCAACCTGTCGAAAGAGGCCCATATCATAGCCGCAAATGTCGACCGTGCCATGCTCGTGGCCACGCTGACGCACCCTACCACCTCTACCAATTTCATCGACCGCTTTCTGGCCACCGCCAGCGCCTACGATGTGCCGGCTATCCTCGTGATCAACAAGGTCGACCTGCTCGCGGATGAGGAAGACCGCGAGCTGCTCGACGCCGTCGTCTATCTCTACAGCTCGATCGGCTACGAGGTGGCTACCGTGTCAGCAAAGACCGGCGTGGGCATGGACCGTCTGCGCGAGCTGCTGCACGACAGGATTACGCTCGTGTCGGGTAACTCCGGTGTAGGTAAGACGACGCTCATCAATGAACTTATTCCGGGCCTCGATCTGCGCACGGCCGAGATTTCGGCCGTACACGACCAGGGTATGCACACCACTACGTTCAGCGAGCTCTTCCGGCTGCCCGGCGGCGGTGCAATCATCGACACCCCCGGGGTCCGCGGCTTCGGCACCATCGACTTCGACAAGTACGAAGTTGCACATTATTTCCCGGAGCTGTTTGAGGAATCGAAGCACTGCCGCTTCGGCAACTGCACGCATACCCACGAGCCGGGGTGCGCCGTGCTCCGCGCCATCGACGAGGGCCGCATCGCCCAGTCGCGCTACGCCTCCTACCTCTCGATCCTTGACGACGCCACCGAAGGCAAATACCGCAAGCCCTACT
>CAJJQT010000223.1 GCA_905193995.1 uncultured Porphyromonadaceae bacterium
ATCCCGGCAACCGTCGAACACGACGGCAAGACTTACAGCGTCACGCGCATCGGCGACCGGGCTTTCTATCAGATCTATACCCCCAACCTGGCCATATACATCCCGGCCTCGGTCACCTCAATAGGCGAATACGGCATCGCTGCCTGCTTCCACCTCTACTGGCTTGAAATTTACGGCAATGAAGGCACGCTGCAGGTCGGAAACGGATTCCTGAACAGCTGCGGCGACCTTGAATATGTAAATCTTAACCGACAGATTGAATATCCCGAAGGCTCTTCGTACAGGGCTTTTCGCGGCAAAACCAAGATGTACCACGTTGATTTAGGCGGCAGCGTCTCGAAAATACACGATTATGAGTTCTCCAACTGCAAGGCTTTGGAGACCGTCAGCATCACAAGTCCGATCACATCCATCGGCGAATATGCCTTCTACAATACCGTCAAGCTCAGCCTGTTCAGCACCTACGACTGGGACAATAAAATCGAATATCTCGATTACGTCACATACATGGGCGACCATGCATTTGACAGCTGCGGCCTCCGCTATGCCATTCTGCCTATTAACCTGACCGAGATTCCCAGCGGAGCATTCGCCAACTGTCCGAATATCACCTCCGTACATTTCGATCTTTACTCCAAAACCGAGAGCATCGGAATAGGTGCTTTCCGCAACTGCACGGCCCTCGAGTCGGCATTTTTCTATGGAGCGTTGCGCAACATCGAACGGGAGGCCTTCGACGGCTGCACTTCGCTTAAGCGCCTCGAGTTCGCCGGTGATAACGAGGAACCGCTACTGTTCAATGAACGGTACAGCGACTGCACCTATTTCCTTAATGCGCCGATCGAACAGATTTTGCTTGACCGTAATATCTCGCTTTACAACGGCAGCAAAAGCGCAGCCCCGTTCAAAGGCAACGCAACACTGACCAAAGTAACTTTCGGCCAGCACTGCAAGGTGCTGCCCATGATGCTGTTCAGCGGATGTACCGCCCTCAGGGACATGAATCTGGAGTATTCGCAAATCGAAGATATCGGCATAAGCTGTTTCTCGGGATGCACAGGCATCACGGGAAATCTGCGGATGCCTGAGTCATTGGTCCGAATCCGCACCAATGCATTTTACAATTGTCCGAATATCAGCTATGTCTTTTTCAATGACGGCCTGAAATATATCGGCGACGGCAGCTTCAGAGGCACCGGAATCCGCGTCCTTGAAATTCCAGGAACGGTAACCGAAATCCACACCGACGCTTTCCGCGATTGCGCAGGCCTGAACACCTGCACATTCGCCGAAGGCTCCGAAAGGCTCGGTTTCTCCGGAGATCCATTCGTGAACAGCCCGCTGACCTGGGTTACCTTGGGCAGGGACATTCTGCAAGGCGGCGTCTTCGGCGAGGCTCAGGTTCAGGCCGCCGCGCCTTTCCGCGGCAACAAGACCTTACAGGGCGTCCAGGTCTTAGCCAATGTGACATCAATTCCATACGGCACGTTCAACGGCTGCTCCTCGCTGAACTCGGTCACTTTCGCTGACGGCTCTAAATTAGCTTCTATCGGCCAGCGCGCCTTCTACGGCTGCTCGGCTCTGGCCGAAATATCAATTCCAGGCTCTGTCCTGTCCATCGGCGATTTCGCCTTCAACGGCTGCTCGGCTCTCAGATCCGTCATTTTTGCGGCCTCATCAGAGCCCCTGAAATTAGGTATCGGCAACGGTTCCGGCAATCAGGGCTACGGCCTGTTTTTTGAATCGCCCCTCGAATCCGTCTCGATCTGCCGCCCGATCGACTATTCAAGCGACAGATATTTCCGCGACTATTCGCCATTCTGCGGCCAGACCGGCCTCAAAACCGTCCAGCTGGCCGACGGCGTTACCGAAATAGGCCCGTACCTGTTCCAGAACTGCACGACGCTTGAAGGCATCACCTTGCCGTCCACCGTCAAATCGATCTATAACAATGCATTCAACGGATGCTCCGCTCTCAAATTTATTACTCTTGGCGAAGGACTCGAATCCATCGATAACTACGCCTTTACCGGATGTCCGATAACGAGCATCTGCAGTCTCGCCCAAAAAGCGCCGCTTGCAGCCACCGCTTACCCGGTTTTTGACAGCGATACTTTCTCGGCCTCACTGAAAATTCCCGAAGGCGAGGCCATCCGCTCGTACCACACGGCTGATGTATGGAAAAATTTCTTCAATGTATCGACCCTCGTCAGCGATGACGTTTATGTCTATTTAATATCCCTCGACAAAAACGAAATCAAGCTGAAAGCCGGTGAAACCGCCGAAATCACCGCCACCGTGATCCCCGACAATGCCGCGGCAAGGGAACTTGAATGGTCGTCGTCCGACGAAAGCATTGCCTCGGTGCAGAACGGCAACGTCACGGCACACAAGACGGGCCTCGCCGTCATAACGGCTACCGCGACAGACGGCTCCGGCATTCACGCCGAGTGCGAGGTCGATGTAACCGACAGCGACGGCTTAAGCAGTGCCATCGGCGACGCGGTCAATGTTTACGTCGAGAATTCCCGGATTATGGTTAAGAATGTTACTGCAGGCGTGGTCGTGCGCATCTTCGGGCTCGATGGAACCGAAATAATGCGCGAGACATCCGCAGGCGTGCCCCTTGTTTTCGAACCGGCAGCTACAGGCAGCTACCTCGTAGCCGTAGGTACGCAAACGTTCAAAGTCGCGGTCCGCTAAATTCAACCCTCGCCACATAAGTCATATACCCTTCTCGCCGCCCCGGCTGAGCGTTAAAAAAGCTTGGCGGGGCGGCGTTTTCCGCCCAAATGTTGGCTAATCCGCAATTAATTGCTAATTTTGCACTTCGGTTGTCAGGTTTCCCCGGCACCCGCACTTTCGTTTTAACCGACAATAATCAAAAGCATTATACAAAGATGGCACAACAAGAAGACGTGTTTAAAAAAATCGTAGCTCACGCCAAGGAGTACGGTTTCGTGTTCCCCTCGAGCGAGATCTACGATGGCCTCTCGGCCGTGTACGACTACGGCCAGAACGGCGTTGAACTCAAGAACAACATCAAGCGCTACTGGTGGGAGGCTATGACCCTGCTGCACGAGAACATCGTCGGCATCGACTCGGCCATCTTCATGCACCCCACGATCTGGAAAGCCTCGGGCCACGTCGACGCCTTCAACGATCCCCTGATCGACAACCGCGACTCCAAGAAGCGCTACCGCGCCGACGTACTGATCGAGGACCACATCGCCAAGATCGACGACAAGATCAACAAGGAGGTCGAGAAGGCCGCCAAGCGTTTCGGCGACTCGTTCGACCGCGACATGTTCTGCCAGACCAACGAGCGCGTCAAGGGCCACATCGAGCACCGCGAGGCCGTTCACTCGCGCTTCGCCAAGGCCATGAACGACAACGACCTCGACGGCCTGCGCCAGATCATCATCGACGAGGAAATCGTCGACCCGATCTCCGGCACCAAGAACTGGACCGAGGTGCGCCAGTTCAACCTCATGTTCAAGACCGAGATGGGTTCGACCGCCGACGGCTCCATGACCGTATACCTCCGCCCCGAGACCGCCCAGGGCATCTTCGTCAACTATCTCAACGTGCA
>CAJJQT010000224.1 GCA_905193995.1 uncultured Porphyromonadaceae bacterium
CCAGGGACTTGCGGCCCAGGTTGCGCACCTTCATCATCTCTTCCTCGGTCTTGGAGATCAGGTCCTCCACCGTGTTGATGTTGGCCCGCTTCAGACAGTTGTAAGAGCGCACGGACAGATCCATGTCGTCGATGGTCATCTCCATGATCTTGCTGGTCTGGTTCTCGGCCTTCTCCACCACCGTGGACTTGTTGCCCATGGTCTCGGACAGGTCGGTGAACAGGGTGAAGTGGTCGCACAGGATGCGGGCACCCAAGGAGACAGCATCTCTGGCGTCAATGGTACCGTTGGTCCATACCTCCAGGGTCAGCTTGTCATAGTCGGTGGCGTCGCCCACACGGGTGTTCTCCACAGTGTAGTTGACCTTGCGCACCGGGGTATAAATGGAGTCCACGGGGATCACGCCGATGACGGTCTGAGCGTTCTTGTTCTTATCGGCGGAGACATAGCCCCGGCCGTGGGACAGGGTCAGCTCCATGGACAGGGTGGCGTCGGGGCCCAGGGTGGCGATGTGGAGGTCGGGATTCAGGATCTCCACGTCGGCGTCGGCCTTGATGTCGGCGACCGAAGTCAGCCGGTTGTAAAGGCGGTAGACACCCATGCCGTTGGCCGGGCAGTACTGATATATGGTGAAGTCCTGCGGAGCCGTCTCCTCGGCGATGAGCCAGTTGAAGGTGGAGTAGTTACCGCCTTCCTCATAGCCCAGATTGCCGATCGGGTCGACCGATGCGATTACCGTGCCGAGCGACTGATTGCGCACCGTGAAGCCGCCCTTGTAGTTGGCTCCCGAATTGTGCACGAAGATACGGTTGTGGTTTATGGTGAAGAAGGCCGCTCCGCCGGTCGAGTTGCGCGCGGGAGGCGTTGTCGAAGCGCCGCCGACGGAGAAATCCTCGCTCACAAGGCCGCGGTAGTAGTAGATACCCTTGTTGCGCACCTGATAGTACCACTTCACGTCGCTGTTTTCGGTGGGGATAATGTAGCCGGCGGCCGAGCCGGGAATCTCAAGCTCGTTAGAGGCTTTTGCGCTAACCAGCAGGCCGTTCGCCACCTCGAGAATATTGGCCTGAGTCTTGCCGTTGGGATACAGGTATATATAGCCGCCGAAGTCGCCCAGCACGTCGCCGGATGCGCTGATGAAGTTGGTCTGGCCGCTCACGGGCACATTCACCGTCAGGCGCGTCGGATACTCGTATTCGTCGGGCATCGCACCGGTCGGATATATTATGAAGGTATGCTCGTCGCCGGTGAGCTTGTCGTCGCGCACAATGATGTTGCCTGCGTCGTCGCGGCAGCAGCCCCAGCCGGCACCGCCGGGAATCGAGCCGAGGCACTCCCCGTCGCGGAAAATATAGATGAGTTTATCGGCGCAATCGTTCACATAGAAGAGTCCGTCGACAGCCGTACCCTGCTGAGCATTGGTGCCGTGGATGTGCTCCGGAGCGTTGCCGCTTACGGTGGAACGCACCCACTTGGTTTCGAATACGAGATCGACCTCGCCGGGATCGGGGAGCTGTTCGGGGGGAATGATCACGGGCAGGTTCTGGGCGTCGAGACGGTCGGTAGTGATGAAGTCGCACCCCCAGCCGGCGTACTTTCGGTAGCCGGCATCGTCGTTCGTGGTCCACATATTCAGGCCGGCCTTGTGATATTTCAGCACGGTGTTTTCATCGAAATATCCGGCCTGGATGTCGGCATCGATCCCCCACTCCACGCACCAGTCGAAGTGATTGGCCCAGTATTGGCCGGTGAGGAACTGGAGCTCGATGTCGGGATAATTCTTGCGGATATATTCCAGACACGGCTTCATGGAGGTCATGATGATGCAGCGGTTGCGGTATCCGTAATCCTCGAGGGTCTGAATTAGCAGCGGGATGTTGGAGCAGTCGTTGTTGTTGACGCCCGTGGCCCACTTGAGCTCGATCAGGGGCATGATGTCGAGTTCGTCGCAGAGATCGAGCCAGTTTTCGAGCGAAAGCAGTGTGCCGGTGTACTTGACGCCGCTGCGGGTCTGCGACAATGTCTCGCTCTGCAGTTGCTCGAGCGTAGACGAAGCGATGGTGTATGAGCCGCCCAGACGCTTGGTGTCATCGTCGTGACTTAGCACGAAATGCTTGTCGCGTGTCACTTTCAGATCGCTCTCTACGTACTTGTAGCCGAGTGCCGCGCCGCGGCGGAAAGCCTCTTCGGTGCTTTCGACGCCGTAGCCGCTGCCGCGGTGGCCTACCAGCACGGGCTGCGCGGACGCCGTCATCGCGACAGCCGCCAGCAGAAGTGTGAGGTAAAGTTGTTTCATGGTACGAAAATCAGTTGTTTTGTTTCAGGTATGCGGCAAAGGTAGCCATAATTCTCCGAAAAACAAACCTCCGCCGCGAAAAACCGCATTTAATTACAATAATTCTTCGTATCTTTGCGGTCAAACGTACGGCATGGATATTTTGCATTATGCGTAATCTGCTATATTTAGTTTTGCTGGTCGTCATTACCGGCTGCGGTTACTCGCATTCCCGCCTCAGGGCGCTCGACGAAGCGCAACGCCTGATGCAGAGCGACCCGTCTGCAGCTCTGTCGAAACTCAATAAAATCGATGTATCGGAATTCCAGGATTCCGCGACGATGGCCCGATGGGCGCTACTGTACAGCGAGGCGCTGGTCGTCAACAGGCTGTCGGCGCCCACCGACACGATTGTAGACATAGCCATCGACTACTATGGCCGACACAACCTTACCGACGAGTTCAACAAGGCATCGCGCCTGAAAGCGCTGATACGCTCCTCCAGTGAAACGGATGCCCTTGCGACGGCTCTGTACCTTCAGAAAGAAAAGGAATTTTTCCTGTATAAAGAGCGGTCGAAACGAGAGCTGATTATGCTTGCCGGCCTCATAATACTGCTTCTTGCCGGAGGCATTATAGTATGGATGCGGCAGCGGATGAAACTGCAGGCCGCAAGCAACGATATGCTGATGGCGGAAGCGTCGGGGCTTAAATGCCGGCTCGCCGCAAGCCGCGATGATATCGACCGGCTGGAATTAAAGCTGCACGGTCTGCTTGAAAACCGATTCTCGCTGATTGACTCTCTTTGCCAGACATATTATGAATCTCAGGGTACGAAGTCTGAGCGGAAAGCGATTATCGACAGGGTAAAAACCGAAATCGAATCCGTGCGCTCCGACTCATTTCCCGAAATGGAACAGGCCGTCAATGATTGCCGCGACAACATTCTTGTAAGAATCAAAGAGTCCGACCCTGAAATCAAGCGGGATGACTATACGCTTCTGGTATATATCGCAAGCGGACTGTCGACGCGAACGATAAGCCTGCTTCTCGGTGAATCCGTCGAGGTGGTATATAAACGTAAATCCCGGCTGAAATCGCGTCTCAGGGAGTCCGTAGCGATCAAAATTCCCGATATCATGGCTATTTTCTGACTTATTTTTACCTCCGGTCAGACTTTTTGAAAACACGTCAGCTTATACCGCTGACCAGCAATATGTTGCCGACCCTAATGTCAGATTAATTTTTTGGAGTCCGATAGTGTCTGTGAGTAATTTTGCATCAAAATTTTCACTCACATG
>CAJJQT010000225.1 GCA_905193995.1 uncultured Porphyromonadaceae bacterium
ATCCGATGTGGCCCGATTCCTTGCCGGAGTCGGCGGCGAGCTGAACATCGATCAGCGCGGGTCGCTTCGATGCGATGGCGGCTGTCAGGGCCTTCGAGAGTTCGTCGGGAGTGGTGACATAGTAGGTGTCGGCTCCGAACGCGTCGCCGAGCTTGTCGTAGCGGGCCTTGATGTCGAGCGTGGTGGGGGCCGGATCGCCGTTATGGCTCATGTTGACGCCGATGCCGTTGTAGATGCCGCCGTTGTTGAAGATGACGACCGTGACGGGCAGTCCGAAGCGGCAGATTGTCGAGAATTCCATGCCGGAGAAGCCGAATGCCGAATCGCCTTCGATGGCCACGACGCTCTTGCCCGTGCCGACTGCAGCACCGATGGCCGAGCCCATGCCCATGCCCATGATGGCCCAGGTGGCGCAGTCGATGCGGTGGCGCGGGAGCGACATGTCGAGGGTGTCGCGCGTGTCGTCGAGGGTGTTGGCGCCTTCGTTGACGAGGATCACGTCGGGATTGGCGGCCATTACGGGCTTGATGGCGCCCAGGGCCGTCCAGTGGTTCATAGGCGATGCGGCGGCGTTGTCCTTCAGGCGTGCGCCGAACTTGACGGCCTTCTCCTGAGTCTCCTTCTGCAGCGAGGGAACCCAGGCGGGATCCATCGCGAACTTATATGCGGGCAGGGCGTCGATCATCGCCTGCAGCGAGCTGCGGAGGTCGCCGATCACGGGTGCTGCGATGGGCACGTTGCAATCGATCTCGGTCGGCTCTATGTCGAGCTGTACGAACTTTACGGTCTTGCTCCACTTGCCGTGGCCGCGCGAGAGCAGCCAGTTGAGGCGTGCGCCGACCAGGACGACTACATCGGCGGTCTCCATAATGGTCGAGCGGCACGACAGGGCGCTGAGCGGGCCGGCGTCGGGCAGGACTCCCTTGCCCATGGACATGGCATAATAGGGGATGCCGGTCCTGTCGACGAGAGTCTTGAGCTCGTCCTCGACGCGGGCGTAAGCGGCGCCCTTGCCGATAATGAAAGCCGGACGCTTGGCCGAAGCCAGCAGCGACATGGCGCGGTCGACGGCTTCCTTGGCCGGCGGCATGGCGGGTTCCATGTCGACGGGTTTGTAGAAGAGAGCCTCGGCTTTGTCGCGGTCGATGATCTGGCCCAGGCACGGTGTGGTGACGTCGAGATAGACGCCGCCCGGACGGCCGGAGATGGCCGCGCGGTAGGCGCGGACGACGGCCGTGGGTATGTCCTCGATGTTGTTGACGCGGTAGGCGGCCTTGACGAGCGGACGCGCCACGGCGAGCTGGTCGAGGCCCTCGTAGGTGCCCTGGTCGAGATCGATCGGCTCGCGCTGCGACGAGCCCGAGATCTGGATCATCGGGTAGCAGTTGACGGTGGCGTTGATGGTCGACGTCAGTCCGTTGAGGAAGCCGAGCGACGACACGGTGAGGAGGACGCCGGGCGACTTGGTGACGTAGCCGTAGGCCTGTGCGGCCATGCCGGCGTTCTGCTCGTGGCGGAACCCGACGAAGCGGATGCCCTGTTCCTGACATATGTATGCCACCTCAGTGACGGGGATGCCGACAAGCCCGAACATATCCTTGATGCCTACCATGACGAGCGAGCGGGCCAGGACCCACATGCCCGTGACCTGATCGGGGTACGAGGGTGCGGGGGCCGCAGCCGGGGTAGTCTGTGATGTTGTTGCCATTTTTCTTAGTGTTTTGTCAGTTTTTCCTTGAATTTTACTGATCATGGCCGGAGCCGGACCCCGGCCATGACTGATAGTTCATCTGAGACGGGTCACGGTGCTTATTTCGCGGGCTTGGGCAGGGGAGCCGTAGTGCCGTTGGCCTTGAACTGCGCCTGCTGCTCGGGCGTGTAGCCAAGCGCGGTGAGCACTTCTTCGTTGTTGCCGCCCAGGGTCGGGCAGGGGCCGTACGTAGGCTGATAGTTGCTGATGGTGAACGGGCAGCCGACGGTGACGAAAGTGCCGATGTTGCCGCCCTGGTCGATCTTGACGAGGGTGTTGCCGTCGTAGAGGCTCTGGTCGTCCATGATTTCCTTTGTCGACAGCACGGGCGCCACGGGGACGCCTGCTGCTGCGAGCAGCTTGGTGACCTCGAACTTGTCCTTGTCGATGCAGAACTGCTGTATGCGGGCGTAGATGGCCTGTTTGTGACGGTCGCGGGCGTCGGCAGTGTTGAAGTCGGGATTTGTGAGCCAGTCCTCGAAGCCGAGAGCCTTGCAGGCCTTCTCGAAGTCCTTGGCGCCGCGCTGCAGGATTACGTATACGTAGTCGTTGGGGTCATTTGCCCAGTTCTTGCACTTGTATGTCCAGCCGAGTACGCCGCTGCCTTCCTGGTTGCCCGAGCGGGGCACGAAGTCGCCGAACTTCTGGTCGGGATACTGCGGGAACTGAGTCAGATAGCCGATGCGGTCGAGCGTGAGCTGGTCGCGGGTCTTGATACGGCAGAGGTTCAGACAGGCGTTGTGCATCGACTGATATACGAAGCTGCCCTCGCCGGTCTTCTCGCGCTGCATCAGGGCGGCCAGCAGGCCGATGAGCAGGTGCATGCCGGTGTTGGAGTCGCCCAGGGCTGCGCCTGACTGAGTCGGCACGTTGTCGGGTCCTTCCCACCAGCCGGTGGTGGAAGCGGCGCCGGCCGTAACCTGCGCCACGGGTTCGTAGGCCTTGAGGTCGGCATATTTAGAGGTCACGGGGAATCCCTTGATAGTGCCGTAGATACAGCGGGGATTGATCTTGTGTACGACTTCCCAGCTGAAGCCGAGCTTGTCCATGGCGCCCGGGTGGAGGTTCTCGACGAAGATGTCGGCACCTTCGATGAGCTTGGTCAGGATGGCCTTGCCGTCGGGGGTGGCGGCGTCGAGGGTCAGTGATTTCTTGTCGGAATTCAGCTGAAGGAAGTAGTACGACGGTTCGTTGGGGTCAAACTGCAGTTCGTTGCGGGTTGCGTCGCCCGTACCGGGACGTTCGATCTTTATAACTTCTGCGCCGAGCCACGCTAACATCTGCGTACACGAAGGGCCCGACTGCACGTTGGTGAAGTCGACCACTTTGATGCCCTGAAGAGGTGCTGTATTCATAATCTTTCGTTTTTAGGATAGTTAGTTATGTGTGTTTGATATAATTCACTTATGCGGCGGCCGGTATACTTCCGGTCGTCGAAATAATAACAACCCTAAAAGCGAAAGTGTTCAGAGGAAGAGGCAGGCGTCGCCGTAGCTCAGGAAGCGGTAGTCGCCGGCGAGGGCGTAGTCGTAGACCTCGCGCCAGCGGTCGCCGCCGAGGAAGGCCGACACCAGCAGGAGCAGGGTGGAGCGGGGCTGATGGAAGTTTGTGACCATACCGCCCACTATCTTATATGTGTATCCGGGAGCTATGATGATGCGGGTGGAGGCAACGAGCGCGTCCGACGCTCCGGCGTCGAGGTGCCGGAGGATTTCGGCCAGAGCCTCTGAGACGCTGAGTTGCGGATGCGTGTCGGAGTATGGATACCACTGCGGCACCTCGCCGGTCCACTTGCCGGCGGCCATAAGGCAGC
>CAJJQT010000226.1 GCA_905193995.1 uncultured Porphyromonadaceae bacterium
AATCTTTTCGGATACAGCTTTTTCTTTTGGAGCAGAGAGCATGAACCGATTCATGTCCACGTAGAAGGATCAGACGGTTACGCCACCTTTGACTGGAACGAAGAAACACAAACATTCGTTCAGAGAGAATGTTGTAATATAAAGGCCGGTGACTTGCGCAAAATCAAAAATGCCATAGCTCAACGCAAACAGGAAATATTTGACAAATGGAATGAACACTTTAATCAATAAACTATGAAAATCACGAAAATTTGGTTTGATTCAGACTATATTTATGGGTTAGACGAATCCGGCAATGAATATCGTCAGTCGCTGCTTTGGTATCCTAACCTCAAAAATGCTACTACGGAAGAACGTTTGAATTACAAATTCGGCTTCCGCGGAATTCACTGGAGACAACTCGACGAAGATATCAGTTTTGACAGTTTTACTTCGGAAGATGCTGAGCCGACGCCCCTGCAACGTTTTTTTCTTACTCACAAAGAAATTAAAATTTCAGAGTTTGCCCGTCTGATAGGTATAGACGCAACTTTACTGCGCAACTACATCAACGGATTCAAAAAACCATCCAAAGAGCGTGAATCAATTATCCTGAACGGAATACACAGCCTTGCAGCCCAATATGCTGCCGCCTCATTTTAGTATCCGCTTTAAATTAGTTTTACTCAAAAGACCGGCAATTTTTTGTTCCGAGAAGTGATATCAAATTGTATAAGTATCACTATCGTGAACATTAACGCCATTTTTTCGCCTGGAACTATCACTTAAGTGATACTTACGAACAAGTCACCGACTAAGCCGCATATCATCGGAAATGCTGTCTCCGGATTAAAAAAAAGCGGGAAAAGTGTTGGTTTGTCGGCTATAATTAGTAACTTTGCATCACCTGCACCTACAGGTATCGACTCTTTAACCAAATACAATAATACTGCAAAAGCATGAAACCTTACGTAATGGGCATTGACATCGGCGGCACGAACACCGTCTTTGGCATTGTCGACACCCGAGGCATGGTGATAGCCAGCGGCTCAATCAAGACCGCGAAACACAATAACGTCGAAGACTATATCAGCGAACTCTACACCGAGGCTTCACGCCTGATCGAAGCCAACGACGCCGTCGGCAAGATCCACGGCATCGGCATCGGCGCCCCCAACGCCAACTACTTCACCGGCATCATCGAGGACGGCGTCAACCTGCCCTGGCCTACCCCGCTGCCCCTGGCAAAGCTCGTCGAGGATAAATTCGGCATTCCCGTAGCGATAACCAACGACGCCAACGCAGCCGCCATCGGCGAGATGACCTACGGTGCAGCACGCGGCATCAAGGATTTCATCATGATCACACTCGGCACGGGCGTCGGCTCGGGCATCGTGATCAACGGCCAGGTGGTCTACGGCCACGACGGATTCGCCGGCGAGCTCGGCCACATGATCGTCAAGCGCAGCAATGGCCGTCTCTGCGGCTGCGGCCGCACCGGCTGCCTCGAGGCCTACTGCTCGGCCACCGGCGTGGCCCGCACGGCACGCGAGTTCCTCGAGATCCGCACCGAGCCTTCGCTGCTGCGCAACCTCGACATCGACCAGATCACATCGAAGGACGTCTACGACGCCGCCGTCAACGGCGACAAGCTCGCAAAGGACATCTTCGACTACACCGGCACCATCCTGGGCGAGGCGGGCATCAACATCACCACGATGCAGATCGGCACCAAGCCGGAGGAGTCCTGCGCGCTCGTGTACATGAATGTCGAGGGGGACGTGTCCGAAGCGGTGCTCGACCGCCTGCGCGGGGCCATCGATCTGCGCAACCTGTGGAAGATCACCCTGTAGCGGCCATCGACGGCTCCGATGTCGGGCTATAGAAAGATTTAACCGTGTCCAGCGGCGCCTCTTAACGGGGGCGCCGCTGGTTTTTGCTATGATGCTTTCGGTCAACTATGTCCGCGTCTCGGGCGCGAACTGTCGGAAGAAGAAAAGAAGAAAGAAGGACGGCATGACACGCAAGATCGACATCTTCGATACCACGCTGCGCGACGGCGAGCAATCGCCGGGCGCCTCTATGAACACGGAGGAGAAGCTCGTCATCGCCCGCCAGCTCCTTCGCCTGAACGTCGATGTCATCGAGGCCGGCTTTCCCATCTCAAGTCCCGGCGACTTCGAGTCGGTGCGCCGCATCTCCGAGCTGGCCGGCGACGCGGCCGTGGTGTGCGCGCTCACCCGCGCCGTGGACAAGGACATCGACTCGGCGGCCGATGCGCTGAAGTTCGCGAAGCGTCCCCGCATCCACACCGGCATCGGCGTGTCGCCCTCGCACATGCGCGACAAGCTGCGCATCACCGAGGACGAGTGCATCGAACGAGCGGTGCATGCGGTCAGCTACGCCAAGAAGTACGTGGAAGACGTGCAGTTCTACGCCGAGGACGCGGGCCGGTCGGACTTCGCGTTCCTCGCGCGGGTCATCGAGGCGGTCATCAAGGCGGGGGCCACGGTGGTGAACATCCCGGACACCACGGGCTACTCGCTGCCGGAGGACTTCGGCGCGCGCATCAAGTACCTCATGGACAACGTGGCCGGCATCGACGACGTCACCGTGTCGGTGCACTGCCACAACGACTTGGGCATGGCCACGGCGCTGTCGCTGGCCGGCGTGCGCAACGGGGCCACGCAGATCGAGTGCACCATCAACGGCCTCGGCGAGCGCGCGGGCAACACGGCCATGGAGGAAGTGGTCATGGCCATGCGCATGCACGGCGAGGAACTCGATGCGCACACCGACATCAACACCCGCGAGTTCATCAAGGCGAGCCGCTTGGTCAGCTCCATCACCGGCATGAACGTGCAGGCCAACAAGGCCATCGTGGGCGCCAACGCCTTCGCCCATTCCTCGGGCATCCACCAGGACGGCGTGCTGAAGAAGCGCGACACCTACGAGATCATCGACCCGGCCGACGTGGGCGCCGGCACGAGCCAGATCGTGCTGACGGCCCGCAGCGGACATGCGGCCTTGAAGCACCGCCTGGAGGAGCTCGGCTACGAGTACGAGGGCGAGGAGCTCGACCGCCTCTACAACGCCTTCCTCGATGTGGCCGACAAGAAGAAGGAAGTCTACGACGAGGATCTGGAAGCGCTCGTGAACGAACGCGACCGCGAGGAGTGCGCCATCTACACGCTGGAGGGCGTGCAGGTCAGCTGCGGCTTCCCCTTGAAGCCCACGGCCACGGTGACCCTGCGCGGGCCCGAGGGCGACGTGCGGACGGTGTGCGATTGGGGCGCCGGCCCGATCGATGCGGTGTACAAGGCCATCGATCAGATCGTGCAGGTCGACAACGACCTGTCCGAGTTCGCCGTGAACGCCGTGACCCGCGGCATCGACGCGCTCGGCGAGGTGACCGTGCGCGTGAAGGCCGCCGGCGGCGAGGTGTACGTGGGCCGAGGGGCCGATGGCGACATCATCGTCAGCTCGGCGAAGGCCTACTTGAACGCGCTCAACCGACTGCTCGCCGAGAAGCGCTAAAGGAGGCCTCTTCTCTAA
>CAJJQT010000227.1 GCA_905193995.1 uncultured Porphyromonadaceae bacterium
CAGTCGGGCAGCGACTCGCGGGTTATCGTGTCCCAGAACAGCACGCCGGGTTCAGCCGACTTCCATGCGTTATGGATGATCTTGGCCCACAAAGCTTTCGCGTCGATTTCCTTCGATACGAATGGTTTATCCGAGTCGGTGGGAAATTTCTGGACGTAGGGAGTGCCGTTTTCGGCCGCGCGCATGAAGTCGTCGTCGATACGGACCGATACGTTGGCGCCCGTGACCTTTCCTTCAGTCATCTTCGCGTCGATGAAGGCCTCCGAATCGGGATGCTTGATCGACACCGTCATCATCAGGGCTCCGCGGCGGCCGTCCTGTGCCACTTCGCGGGTCGAGTTGGAATACCGCTCCATAAACGGAACCAGTCCGGTCGACGTCAGGGCCGAGTTCTTGACCGGTGTTCCCTTCGGACGGATGTGCGACAGGTCGTGGCCCACGCCCCCGCGGCGCTTCATCAGCTGCACCTGCTCTTCGTCGATGCGGATGACGCCCCCGTACGAATCGGGCGTTCCGTCCAGTCCGATCACGAAGCAGTTCGACAGGGAGCCGACCTGGAAGTTGTTGCCTATCCCGGTCATCGGGCTGCCCTGGGGTACTATGTAGCGGAAGTCTTTCATCAGGTCGAAGACTTCGTCGTGAGTCATGGGTTCGGGATACTTCTCCTCGATACGCACGATTTCCGATGCGATGCGGTGGTGCATGTCGTCCGGCGTCAGTTCGTACAGGTTGCCGAATGAGTCCTTCAGGGCGTATTTGTTGGCCCAGACCCTTGCGGCAAGCTCGTCGCCGCCGAAGTAGTTTTTCGATGCTTCGAAGGCTTCTTCGAAGGTATAAGTCTTATTTTCCACTTGGTAAAAATTTAAGAATGCAAAAGCATCCGCAAAGGTACAAACAGACCTTATAATTTCCAAAGAAATGTAAGAATAAAAAGCCGGAATGTTGAAAAGTTTTTCATTTTAGAATGCTAATTATCGGAACTCCAGCAATATAGCATTTCGCAGCATGTCGTAAAGTTTACTAAATACCGTAGTCGGCGAATGCCCATGACTGACCGGCTATCGCGGCGTAGGCAAACAGGCTGAGAGCCGTCATTGCCAGGACGACACCCGCGCACAGCAGTGTGACCGCCGCGTATCTGTATGATTTGCGCCTGTTCAGGGCAAGCGCCGCGGCAACGGCGAGCAGCACGATTGCGGCCGGTTCGAGGATGGCCGTTATGAGCAGCGGGAACTGGCCGTACGTCATGCCGAGCAGCTGTCCGCCGTCCTGCATGATTCCGGCGAATATGTCGCAGAGCTGGTCCCAGGAGTTGACCGGGGTGGGCATGACGGGATTCATATTCAATAGGATTAGTGATTTGCTTAATAACACGGCACCCGATTTGAAAGTTCGAACGCGCCGGCGCCTTTCGGACCATGTTGAAAAAAGTATCCGAAAATATTTGGACGGGAAAACAAGAAGTATTAATTTTGCGTTATAAAACCAAACGGCAAGCGATCCTTGAAAGATACAACCACATCAAAGTAGATTGGGAAACTCGTCAATTATACGTGAAATACCGAGACACCCTTAGCCGCCCGATGGCGGGCCCCATCCCCCGGTAACGGGGGTAGCCTCTGAGCCGGGGGATTACAAAGGACGGCGAGGACTCAAATCCTGTCTTATCGGAGTTTCATCGCATCCTTTGATGTGGCTTTACAAGCATCCCCGCAGAGCTTTCTGAGTTGTGCGGGGATGTGTTATTTCGGCATCCTTCCTTCGTCGTTGTAGGAGTAGAATCCTGCGTCGGTGACGATGATGTGGTCGTTGACGCGGATATCGAACAGTGCGGCGGCGCCGCAGATCCGCCGGGTCAGACTGTCGTCCTGCACGCTCGGGTTCAGATTGCCCGACGGATGGTTGTGGAAAAGGATCATAGCCGTGGCGTATGACTCGAGGGCATGGCGGATGATGATTTTTGTGTCCACCACAGTAGCGGCGATTCCTCCGCGCGATATGTTGGCTTCGCGCACGACCCGGCCCGACTGCGACAGGTACAGCACCTAGAATTCCTCATTGGGCAGCCGCTCGAAGTGATGCCGCATTATGTTGAAGGCGTCGCGCGACGAGCGCACCGTCGGGTCATCGACCGTCTGCGCGTCAGCCGCCGATCTGGCGCCGAGTTCCAGCGCAGCGAGCAGCGCTATCGATTTGGCCGGACCGATGCCCTTGAAGCTGCGCATGAAGTCGGATACCGACAGGCGCGCCACCTTCGACAGATGGCCGTCGGCCGAGGCAAGGATCTCGTTGCTGAGCTGAATTACCGACTTGCCGGCCACGCCGGTCGAGAAGATGATAGCCATCAGCTCCGTATTGGTCAGCGATTTGATGCCCAGCCGCATGGCTTTCTCGCGCGGGCGCTCATCGGCGATCATGTCGCGTATAAGCATTCCGGAGCCGCGTTCGGATGTCGTGTCGGCCGTCATTTCCCTTTGCGTATCAGGATTTCCTCGCTGACGTCGCGGCCGCGGCGAAGCAGTATCTTCAGAAACCAGGCCTTGATGAATCCCGTGCCGTAGCCCGTGAGCTGGATGGCGGCGGCCGGCACGGCCATCACGGCAATCTTCATGTTGCGTGTGGCTATCACGGCGCCGACGAACACGGCCAGGAAGTAGGCGGCCAAAGCGGCGAAGAACCAGGGGCTGACGAATATACCCAGGAAGATCAGCGCCACCGACCCGACCACGAACGCGGCCGGCAGCATATGTACAATCTTGAGCGACCCCGGATAGAGCAGCTGCAGCGTGATTCGCGACATGCCGAAGACGTAGACCTGACGGAAAAATTTGGCGAAGTCGATGCGGCGCTTGTGCCATACCGGATTCTGCAGCAGTCCGATGGAGAATCCGGCCCGGCGGATGCGCGTACTCATGTCGATGTCCTCCGAGAACATTTCCCGGAAGCCGCCGACGCTTTCATAGACCTGCCGTGAGAAGCCCATGTTGAACGTGCGAGGTACGAATTTTTCGAGGCTGATCTTGCCGCCGCGTATGCCGCCGGTGGTCAGGAAGGCGGTCATGCTGTAGTTGATGGCCTTCTGTGTGTCGCTAAACGACTGGTGCGCGGCGTCGGGACCGCCGAAACAGTCCACGGGATTCGCGGCCAATGCCTTGCGCAGTTTCGCAAAATAGTCGGGCGGCAGGATGCAGTCGGAATCGACGAATACGAAGAAATCGCCTTTGGCGCGTTTCAGTCCGTAGTTGCGCGCTATGCTGCGTCCCTCGTTCTCTTTTTGATAATATTGAAGGCGGAGGGACGGATATCCCTTCGCCTTCTGGACTCCGTCGGAGTCTGATTCAAGAGTGAGGCAAGGGATTGTGGAACCGTCTTCGACGATCACCACCTCGAATCCCTTGTCGGTCTGGTCGCACAGACTTGCGAGCAGGTCGGCCACCTCGTCGGGGCGGTTGTACACCGGCACGATAAGGGAGAACAACAGCTGCTGGTCCGTGGCCATGGCTAAATGCCTTATGCCTTCACGC
>CAJJQT010000228.1 GCA_905193995.1 uncultured Porphyromonadaceae bacterium
GCAACGAGATCGTCGCCCGCCAGTTCATCTTCCGTATGCGCGAGTTCGAGCAGATGGAGATGCAGTTCTTCGTCCGCCCCGGCGAGGAAATGACCTGGTTCAAGTACTGGAAGGAATGGCGCCTGCGCTGGCATAAGGCTCTCGGCCTGGGCGACGACAAGTACCGCTACCACGACCACGAGAAGCTGGCCCACTACGCCAACGCCGCCACCGACATCGAGTTCCTGATGCCCTTCGGATTCAAGGAAGTCGAAGGCATACACTCGCGCACCAATTTCGACCTCTCGCAGCACGAGAAGTTCTCGGGCAAGAAGATCCAGTACTTCGATCCGGAGCTCAACCAGTCCTACACCCCCTATGTCATCGAGACCTCGATCGGCGTCGACCGTATGTTCCTGTCGGTCCTCTGCTCGTCGTACGAGGAGCAGCAGCTCGAGGGCGGCGACTCGCGCGTCGTGCTCCACCTGCCGGCCGCCCTCGCCCCCGTCAAGTGCGCGGTCATGCCACTGGTGCGCAAGGACGGTCTTCCCGACAAGGCCCGCGAGATCGTCGACGACCTCAAGTTCGACTTCGCCACCCACTACGATGAGAAGGACTCCATCGGCAAGCGCTACCGCCGCCAGGACGCCATCGGCACACCTTTCTGCATCACCGTCGACCATCAGACGCTCGAGGACAACACTGTCACCCTGCGCGAGCGCGACTCGATGGAGCAGGAGCGCGTCGCCGTCGCCGATCTCCACCGCCTCATCCACGACCGTGTAAGCCTCAATTCCCTCCTACGCAAACTCAAATAAACTTTTCACATGAATATCCCCGCACAACCCAAGAAATACAAAGGTCTGATCATCGCCGGCGTCATCGTACTCGTCCTGATCATCGTCATCGGCTGGTTCGTCTCCGTACGCAACGGCTTCGTCAAGTCCGAGGAAAACCTCAACGCCGGGTGGGCACAGGTCGAGAACCAGTATCAGCGCCGCCTCGACCTGATCCCCAACCTCGTCAGCACCGTCAAGGGCTATGCCGAGCACG
This sequence comes from uncultured Porphyromonadaceae bacterium, assembly GCA_905193995.1. Taxonomy (GTDB): domain Bacteria; phylum Bacteroidota; class Bacteroidia; order Bacteroidales; family Muribaculaceae; genus CAG-873. Next base: position 1,033 of record CAJJQT010000228.1, read on the forward strand.
AAAGCTCCACATTCGAGAACGTCACACGCGCCCGCGCCGGACTGTCCGACGCATATAACGCGGCCAACGAACTCCGCGACGCCGCACAGCCCGCCGACGAGGCTGCCATGGACCGCTACCAGGCGGCTCAGGACGGCCTCAAGTCCGCCCTCGACATATACGTCAACGCCGTCCGCGAAGCTTACCCCGACCTGAAGGCAAACGCCAACTTCCAGGACCTCCAGACTCAGCTCGAAGGCACCGAGAACCGCATCGCCACCGAACGCGGCCGATACGTCGACGCCGTCCGCGACTACAATGTGGCCGTCCGCCGCTTCCCCGCATCCATCGTGGCCTCGATCAGCGGCTTCGGCGTGAAGCCCCAGTTCAAGGCTGACGCTGCCGCTCAGACCGCTCCGAAAGTAACATTCTGATCATGAAAAAGATACTTCCCGTACTGATCGCAGCGGCCGTCGCCGCTGGCTTCTCCGCCTGCAGCGACGACGACAGCATCGACCTGAGCGACTACTCCGACTGGCGCGACAAGAACGATGCTTGGGTGGCCGAGATGATGGCCAAGAAGAATACCGACGGCACTCCCTACTACACCTCGATCGTCCCGGCCTGGAACCCCGGCGCATACGTCCTGATCCACTTCTTCAACGACCGCGCCGAGACTGCCGGAAACCTTTCCCCGCTCTACACCAGCGTAGTCGACGTGTTCTACGAAGGCTACGACTGCGAGGGAAATCTCTTCGACTCGTCGGAGGGCGTCACGACCTACGGAATTCCCGGCACACAGCGCTTCGCCTGCAACGGCACCATACAGGGATGGTCGATCGCCCTCGAGCAGATGCACGTCGGCGACACCTGCGAGATCATCGTACCATACCAGATGGCATACGGCACCACCGTCACATCAGCCATAAAGCCTTACTCGTCGCTGCGGTTCAACATCCGCCTCACCGACATATACCGCTACGAAGGCATTCCCGACTGATTCCGGAGAGCAGGCGTCCCGCCTGCGGCATGATATTTAAAAAGCAGGCCACCGCCTGCTTTTTATTTAACCTAATGTCAGCGACGACGCCCCGGCGCCCACCCGTGCCGCCACATCTCTGAGGCTGTCGCAGTCCACGGCGCGGATAGCCTCAACCACCTCGGCCGGCGTCAGCGCCCGCCCGCATACAAGCGTCGATCTCGCTATGCCCAGAATACGGCTTTCGAGATTGACGCTTCCTATTGTCAGTTGCCCGAGATACTGCTTCTTGGCCTGCTCAAGCCGCCGCGCATTCACATACCCGTCGGCGACCGACGCCACAGTCTCGGCCACCAGCCTCCGGCAGCGGCTCTCGTCGGCCGGGTCGCAGCCGTAGTAGACCGTCAGTTCGCCGCAGTCGCTGAACACCCCCGTCGATGCCTCGACGCTGTACACCAGGCCGCGCCGCTCGCGAAGCGCCACGTTAAGCAGCGAATTCATCCCCGGCCCCCCCAGTATGTTGGTCAGCAGCGCCACGGCGAAGCGGTCGGGGCTGCCGAGGCCGCCAATGCGCGCGCCGATCACAGTGTGGCACTGATGGCTGTCGATGCTCCGCCGACGCCCGAAAGGCGGCGTCTCGGGCGGCTCCGTCCGTCGCACGGGCGACGCGCCCTCCGCGAATGCCCCGAAATACCGTTCGAAGCACGCGAAAACTCTCTCGGCTCCCATCGATCCGGCATAGAACACCGTCATGGCCTCCGGCACGTAATAGCGCCCAAGATAGTCGCGGCACACTTCGGAGGTAAAGGTCGAGAGCCGTTCGCGGTCGCCTAAGATATTGTGGCCAAGACCGCTGCCTGCAAACAGCAAGTCCTCAAAATCATCGAATACGGCCTCCGACGGCGTGTCGAGATACGAGTCGATCTCGTCGGCCACTACCTCGCGCTCCTTCGCCAGCTCGCGCTCCGGAAAGCGCGAATTGCCTATCAGATCGGCGATCAGCTCGGCTGCCCGAGCCGGACTCCGGCCCGGGAACACGCTGTAGACCACCGTCTCTTCCTTCGTCGTGTAGGCGTTCAGCTCGCCGCCCACCGCTTCCATGCGGTTGATGATGTGCCACGGCGTCCGCCGTGCGGTGCCCTTGAATATCGTATGCTCCACGAAATGCGCCAGCCCGGCGTGCGCGGCATCCTCGTCGCGGCTGCCCACAGCCACGCTCACGCCCGCATAGCCCACCGGCGAACCGGCCACGTGCAGATGCACCATCCGCAGCCCGTTAGCAGCCCTGTGATAGCTTATTACCTGCGAATCAAGCTTCATCTTCCCAGCGGCCGTCATCCTTTATCAGCGCGATCAACGCCGGCAGAGCCTCGTCGGTAGGTATGTTCTTCCTGACGCACTCCTTCCCGCGATAGATGCTCACGCGCCCGGGGCCGGCGCCCACGTAGCCGTAGTCGGCGTCGGCCATTTCGCCGGGGCCGTTGACGATGCAGCCCATCA
>CAJJQT010000229.1 GCA_905193995.1 uncultured Porphyromonadaceae bacterium
AAGAAGAAGAGCAGGGCCGCGAGCCTGTACGATCTTGACGGCGAGAGGGACGGTGAGTGACGTGCCCATCGGACCCGCACGCATGCCGCTCATGGACCATATCGGCGAGCTACGCCGCCGCATCGTCATCATCGTCGTGGCGCTGGCCGTTACGGTTTGCTTCATGTACCTGCTCGCGCCCTACCTCATCGACTTCCTCATCCTTCCCGTGAGCGATTACGTGCAAGAAGTCTATGTGACTGGCGCTTTCGAAGGCTTCTCGCTGAAGTTTCGCGTTGCCCTCTTCATGTCCGTCCTTGTGTGCAGCCCGCTCATCTTCTGGGAGTTGCTCGCGTTCTTCCTGCCGGCGTTGCGTCCCAACGAGCGCCGCTACGTGCTGCCGACGTTCTTCGTTGCCGTCGCGCTCTACGTGCTCGGCATGTACTGCCTTAGCCCATGGCCCACGGTCAACTATATCGTCCGTTTCTTCATCCTCGCCGGATTTGTCATCATCGTGCTCCGCCGCGAGCCTGTGCCTGTGCCGGCGAAGCTCAAACGCCTTCTGCGCAAATGAAAGTAACCCTGATCAACCACAGCGACACACTCGGCGGAGCGTCGACCGTCACCTTCAACCTGATGCAGGCTCTGCGCCAGGCGGGCGTCGATGCCCGCATGCTCGTCGTCCACAAGGCGACAGACTCGCCTTACGTACACCGGGCTGCGCCCCGCTGGCACGCCCGCATTCCATTCCTGGCCGAACATCTCAGGATATGGGCGCGCAACCGCTTCTCGCTCAAGAATATCTTCCAGGTGTCCATCGCCACCGACGGCCTGCCGCTGAGAAGGCATACGCTTGTCGAGGACGCCGACGTGGTCGTACTCAACTGGATCAACCAGGGCATGCTCTCGCTGGGGGAGATCGGGAAAATCGCCCGCATGAAGCCCACCGTCTGGACCATGCACGACATGTGGAACATGACGGGTATCTGCCACCATGCGTACGGCTGCGAAAATTATCTGACACACTGCCGCCGCGGCCCGCTGCTCGGATCGGCAGCCGGCGAGCGCGACGCCTCGGCCCGCACGTTCGACGCCAAGAAGGCGCTCTACGACAGTGTGCCGATACATTTCGTGGCTGTCAGCAACTGGCTCGCCGACGTGGCGCGCCGGTCGGCCCTCCTGCGCGGGCGCGACATCACGGTGATCAACAATCCGTTCTCAGTCGAGGAACTCGGCTTCAAGTCGGCTTTCAACCGCGGCGAGCTCGGTCTGCCGTGGAACGGCCGCATCATCCTCTTCTGCGCCGCCCGCATCGACGACCCCATGAAGAATCTTCCCGCCGCTATCGAGGCCCTCAACACCCTGACTGACACCGACGCCGTCGCCGTATTCGTCGGCGCCTGCAAGGATCCGCGGGCGCTCGACGGGCTGAAGCTGCGCCACTATTGGCTCGGTCCGGTCTATGACCGCAAGCGCCTGCGCAACATTTTCGGCTACGCCTCGGTCGTGATGTCGTCGTCGGACTACGAATCGTTTGGCGCCACGCTGCTCGAAGGGCAGGCCATGGGCGTGACTCCCGTAGCACCGGCCCACGACGGCCGCGCCGACATCATCACCGACCGCGTCACCGGCTATGCCTCCGGCCCCGGCATCCGCACTCTCGGCGAGGCGCTCCGGCTGGCCTTGCGCCACCCGCTGCCGCAGACCGACCTCCGCGCCGCCGCCGAGCGTTATTCATATCCTGCGATAGCACAGAAATATATCGAACTGTTCAACTCCATCACGGGGAGCTGAACAGAGCAGGTATACAGTCTTTTAAACATCAGTTAATAAATACTAATAAATGTCAAAACATCCTCTCGGCGTTTTGAAATTAGTAGCCGTGTGCTTACCTTTGCATGTGTGTTTTTTATAGTATTAGATTAAGATAAAGGTTTAATTTGGAAAGCTAAGTTGTGAAACTTGGCTTTTTTCTTTTTGCTAATAGTCATAAAAAAAGCGCCGGCGGGGACCGGCGCTGGGGAGGGGACAGTAGTCTTACCAGGATTCGAACCTGGACAGACAGAACCAAAACCTGTAGTGCTACCATTACACCATAAGACTGTCTGTGTGGACCGGCCGAGGAACGGACGGCGCTGCAAAGGTAGTCAATTTTGCGTTAGCGGGCAAGTTTTCAGCCGCTTTTTTCTTTCGGGCGGCTCTGAGTCGGGCCGTCGGGCGGTCATTCGCCTTCGATGACCCAGGCGACGGGGTCGGCGGGGCAGTAGTAGGCGCAGGCGCCGCAGCCGATGCAGTCGTCGAACCGCAGGGTGGGCAGGCGGCGGGGGCGGTTGTCGGCGGTGAGTCCGTCGGGGATTATGTGTATGGCGCGGGCGGGGCAGCGGCGCTCGCAGATGCCGCAGGTCTGGCCTCGGCTGTATTCGATGCAGTCGGCGGCCACGATCCGGGCTTTTCCGATGGGACGTGAGTGCTTTTCGGCGAGTGTCAGAGTCTGGAGGGCGTCGGTGGGGCATACTTGGGTGCATCTGACGCAGTCGTAGAGGCATGCGCCGCGGCTGAAGTCGAGAACGGGATGGAGCATCTTGCGGATGCCAAGCTCGCTGACGGAGGGGCGGATGATGCCGGAGGGGCAGGCGGAGACGCAGATGCCGCAGCCGGTGCAGCGCATCTGGTAGTCGGCGCGCGACTGTACGCCGGGGGGTGTGACGGGATTGAGCTGCTTCTCGCGCGGCCAGCCGGCGAGCGCGGTGAGTGATGCAGATCCGGCGACAGCGGCCAGGAATGCCCGGCGGTCGAGGGTCTTGACGGTGGCGTCGGCGGCGACGGTGGGCTGCATCAGGGGCATCTGCAGGCGGTGGCGGCCGCGTCGCAGGGTGATTGCGCCGGAGGGGCAGGCGGCGGTGCAGTCGAGGCACACGACGCAGCGGCTGAGGTCGACGGTGTGGGCCGAGGGGTCGATGCACTCGCTCTTGCAGCGGCTGACGCACAGGCCGCATCCGGTGCATTTGTCGGTGTTGATGTCGACATGGTAGAGGGAGTAGCCCGAGAGGGCGCCGAGAGCGGTGCCGACGGGGCAGAGTGTGTTGCATAGGCGGCGGCCGCGTGTGAGCGCAATCCATGCGACTACGAGTAGGGTGACGGCGGCGAATGAGGCTCCCAGGAGGCTGAATGCCGCGGGGCGGATGAAGGGGATGGTGAGGTAGGAGGCGATGCGGCTGAATGCCGACGCCGGATCGACCAGGCTACGGGGAATTCAAGCGCCAGGCAGGCGGCGGCCACGATGACCACCGACCAGCGGAGAGCCGTCGAGGGGGGGCGGTAGAAGAATCCGCGGCGACGCCGGCGACTGAGGGCTATCAGACAATCCTGGAGTGTGCCCAGCGGGCAAACCGCCGAGCAGTAGACGCGGCCCAGCACGAGGGCCGACAGAACCCAGAGCGCCACCCAGGCCAGGGAGCAGGCCAGCAGGGCGGGCACGATCTGCCAGCGGCTGAACAAGCTGTCGT
>CAJJQT010000230.1 GCA_905193995.1 uncultured Porphyromonadaceae bacterium
AAAAAGCACGTGAACGTCAGAACGCCCAGCGCCCCGACCTGAAAGAGGACGCATAGCACTATGTAGCCCTCAGGGGTGAATGTCGAGGCTATGTCGACGGGCGTCAGCCCCGTTATGCATACAGCGCTCGTCGCCACGAACAGCGAGTCGATATAGTCGATCGGCACCGCCGTGAACCGCGGCAGCATCAGAATGAACGACCCCGACAGGATAAAGAACAGAAAGCTGCCCGAGAGCAGCAGCGACGGATTGGTACGGCGACCGGCCAGCGACATCACGGCGAACGACAGCTCCACCACGGAGTAGGCCGTCAGCACGGCATTGAGGAAATACCGGCTGTAGAGCAGCCGCTCGAGCCAGGGTATCCACGGATGCTCGGGGTGCGGGTAAAGCAGGGGCAGCAGCGTTAGCAGCAACCCGGCTTCGACTATCCACTTGACGATGCGGCTGTCGCGCACGGTCGCCCGCAGCCGCAGGATCAGATTGAATAGCACGTTGGCCAGGAATATGCCCTGGACCGTGCGTAGCACCCCCGTGATGAGACTGATCTTGCCCGGCGTGTGATCGTAGCCGCCGAGCACTATCATCGCGATCAGGCACACGACCGATGCCACGGTCGCGGCCACATTGAGTACGGCGCTTCCCGCGGAGATCGCTCCGCTGAATTCGTGGGTGAATTGTCCGAATCTGAACCTCAGGGTCCTGATTTTCGTGGCAAGCGCCTGTCTCAGACCTCGTGCCATGGCCGACTGATGATGCTCGCTACTTCTTGCGCTTGAATTTGGCTCCGGCGTAGATGCCGTCGTACTTGTCGAGCAGCTGCGACATTGTCTTCAGTGTCTGGTTGTTGGCGATCGAGGCTACCTTGTCTACTATGGCTATGACGCGGGTGGCGTCGAGTGTGAGGGTCAGCACACCTACCGCATCCTTCGAGGCTATGGCCGAGATGTGGCCAAGGTTGATCTTGCCCGATGTCTGGAATTTGAGGGTGAGCAGCCCCGAATCGCTGTCCTTCACAGCCGTGCCGTTCAGGGTGAACTTTTTGGCCTTTATGGTGAAATTGCCCTCGGCATCGAAGGTGATCACGACGCTGTTGAGGCCCAGCCGGCTGTAGTATGGCGCCAGTTTAGCCTCCGTGGCCGCCGAAGCGGCTACTCCCCCCGCCTTGCTTAGGGCGTCGTCGCTCTTGAAGGTCACTGCGGGCGATTTGTATTCCCATGTACCTTCGAGGTCCTTGATCTCAAACTTGTCGGATGACGTGACCGCGCCCACGACGCCCGACAGTATGTCGAGCGGATTGGCGGCGTGCAGCCCGGGCACCACCAGTGCCATGGCGGCCACAAGTGCTATAAGAAGTTTTTTCATATCGATATTTCGGTTATTACCTCGTCGCGCTTGATTTCGTTGTCGATGCTCTCCCATATTGAGTTCTTCGACTTGAATTCGGGCACGATGCGTTTCATTTCGGCGACTATGTCGTGGTATTCGCCCAGATCGGTGCACTTGTGCAGCGTCTCCAGGTGCGCCGACACGTCCTTGTAGTCGTAGACGCGCACCTTCGCGATCATGATCTTGTTGTGGCGCGTCGCCATGGTCTTTTCCTTGTCGTTGAGCAGTTCCTCGTAGAGTTTCTCGCCCGGACGCAGCCCTGTCTCTATGATCTCGATGTCCTCGCCCGGACGCAGCCCCGAGAGCGAGATCATGCGGGTGGCCAGGTCGTAGATCTTCACGGGCTGCCCCATGTCGAAGATGAAGATCTCGCCTCCGTTGCCCATCGTACCGGCCTGAAGCACGAGTGAGCACGCCTCGGGGATGGTCATGAAGTAGCGGATGATGTCGCGGTGGGTCACCGTGACCGGCCCCCCCTGCTCGATTTGGCGGCGGAACAGTGGTATCACCGACCCGTTCGAGCCAAGCACGTTGCCGAAGCGCGTGGTGATGAAGCGCGTGCTGTGGCTGTCGCGCTGCCGACGCGAAAGATTGAAGAACAGCGACTGTACGTAGATCTCGGCGATGCGCTTCGACGCACCCATGACGTTGGTCGGGTTCACGGCCTTGTCGGTCGAGATCATTACGAATTTCTCGACATTGTATTCCACAGCCAGGTCGGCCAGATTCTTCGTGCCGAACACATTGGTCATTATGGCCTCCGACGGGTTGCGCTCCATCATCGGCACATGCTTGTAGGCCGCGGCGTGGAACACATAGCGCGGGCGGTAGCGCTTGAAGGCCTGCTCGAGGCGGTCGCGGTTGGCCACGTCGGCGATGAACAGGTGTATCTTGATATCGGGATGCTTCTGCTCCATCATCAGCTGAAGCTCGTGCATCGGGGTCTCGGCCTGGTCGAGCAGCACGATTTCGCCGGCACGCATCGAGGCCACCTGGTTGACGATCTCCGAGCCGATCGACCCGGCAGCTCCCGTCACCATCACAACCTGGTCGCGGAGCACATTCTCGACCTCCGAAATGTCGGTCTTGATGACGTCGCGGCCCAGCAGATCCTCGATATGGATGTCGCGCACATTGGCCGATGCCTTGCCCGCAGCACGGTCAAACTCCTCAACGCCACTGTACATCAGTAGTTTGATGTTATTTTTCAGGAACACATCAGCCACACCGCTGCGGATGAATTTCAGCTGGATCGACGGGAAAATCAGGCGCTTGCAGTTGTAGCGGCGGAATATGTCGCGGATGGTTTCCGGATTATACGGATATACAGGGATCTCATTGATATACTTTACGTTAAGATCTGGCGACAGTGTCAGCAGAGCCACGACCTTGAACGAGCCGTCGGCCTCGGAATTGAGCTGAGTCGTGAATGCGAATGAATTGACCGTCGACCCCAGCGCGATCACTCGCTTGCGCTTGTTCTCTACTTCCGACAGCTGGCGGTAGAAATACTTGATGGCCAGGCGCACAAGCATCAGCATCGAGAACGTCAGCAGCCCGATCACGAATACATTCCACGACTCGAAGTACGGACGTCCCATGAATAAAAAGAACGCCCCTGAAATCATCGTCAGGAATATCGACGCCGTAAGCACCAGCACCACTACGCGGTACATATCTTCGACCATCGACAGTCGCACGATATACCGGTAAGTGTGGACAAGCGGCATCAGCGACGTATATACCGCGAACACTATTGTTCCGCGTGTAAAGGGAGTGTCCCACTCACCGAACCATGATATATTCGAGTCTGGATTGAATGTATAAGTTATCAGGCAGCTCAGCGCCACAATCAGAATGTCGACACCAAGCACCAGCCATCGGGGCGTCGGTGCAGCCATAAACTTGTTTATCAACAAATTATGGCTCAATTTTTCGATTATCTGTTCTCTCATCTTGCCTTTCCGTAAAAGGTTGTGATAGTACGGTATGGGTACTTCAATTTTTTGCAAAATTACATTTTTTAATCGAATCCTCCAAATTTTTTCTAAATTTACCACAATCACCTCCTTATCTTATTCATCGAACA
>CAJJQT010000231.1 GCA_905193995.1 uncultured Porphyromonadaceae bacterium
CCTACATCATCAAGTGCGAGGATGTAGTTAAGGACGCCGAGGGCAACATCACCGAGATCCGCTGCACCTACGACCCCGACACGCTCAGCGGCATGCCGGGCGCCAACCGCAAGGTCAAGGGCACGCTACACTGGGTGGCCGCCAAGACGGCCGTCGACGCCGAGGCGCGCCTCTACGACCGCCTGTTCGACGTCGAGAACCCGGCCGCCGAGCCCGACCGCGATTTCCGCGAAATGCTCAATCCCGAATCGCTGACCGTAAAGCAGATCAAGGTAGAACCCTACGTGGCGCGTCACGCCGAAGCCGGCACCAAATTCCAGTTCCAGCGCATCGGCTATTTCACGCCCGACCCCGACTCGACGCCCGACCACCTGGTGTTCAACCGCACGATCGGCCTTCGCGACACCTGGGAGAAGGTTCAGAAACAGAACTGAGAGTGAAAGACCCGAACAGCAATCCCAACGAGGAGCTGACCCGGAGGTTCAGAGCCGACCTGGGCCGGCCCATCAGCGAACGCTACTACAGCGAGGATGAGCTGGTGAGCATATTCGACTACAGCGGCGACCGGGGCGATGACTATCTGCGCACCGAGGCGCTGCTGCTGGGCGCGCGTCTGTATCCCGACTCGCCCGATCTGCTGCAGCGCCGCGCCATCTTCTACCGCGGCTTCGCCGACCGCTCGTTCGACGACTTCATGGGCGACCATCCCGACGTGAGCGAACCGCTGTGGGAAATCCTGAAAATGGTCCGCTTCACAGGCACGCCCGACGAGGCGGCGGCCCGGCTGAGCGACTTCCTGGAGCACAACCGTCTGGTGACGGACGAGGAAGTCATACAGTTCGTGCAGCTGGTCGAGGATCTGGGACTGAGCGACTGGCTATTCGACCGCATCGAGCTGCTGAAAAGCAAGACCGACTACCAGCCCACTCTGCTCTACGAACTCGCCGCCACCGCCGAGGGCGCCCGACGCTACGACCTGGAGATAGAACTGCTCGAGCAGCTCACCGAGCTCGATGCCTACTGCGCCGACTACTGGCGCCTGCTGGCCAAGATACAGCTTCAGGAAAACCTTCGCGACGAAGCCATGAACTCGATCGAGCTCGCGCTGGCCATAGACCCCGACGACGCCGACTCGCTAACCGTCAAGCTCAGCCTGCTGAAGTACGGCCAGGACGGTTTCGCCGACACGGCGCGGCGCATCTTCCGACTGAAACCCGAGAACGCCGACACTATCGACACCCTTGCCGCAACGATCTGCGAGACATCCGACAAGGAACTGATACAGGAGATGTTCGAAAGCCTGTTCGCCTACATCGACGACATGCCCGAGCTGATAGAGCAGGCCATAGCCGTAAGCACTACGAAGCTTCAGCCGGTGATATTCACAGCCTTGGAGCGCCTGTACGATTCGGGGCAGACCGTCCGAGAGCTGTGGCTGTCGCTGGCCGCCAGCGCCTATGAAGCCGGCAAGGATCCTATCGTGTCGCAGATACTCCGCATCTACGAGGCGCGCAACGGGCATGCGCTGAACCACGACTTTCTGACAATCAAAGCCCTGTACCGCCACCGGCATTACGAACTGGTGGTGGAAGTGTTCGCCGCTTCGGACAACGATGGCACCATCCGGCGCCCGGAGAATATGCTGGCGGCGTACGCCATGTTCGTCATGGCACTTGCACGCATGGGCAGCCTTAAGGAAGCGCTGTCGGCCGCGAAAGGCCTCTTGGGCGTATTCGACGAACGCAGCGGAGTCGTCAGCCCCATCGAAGCCTACGGCATGAACATGTTCCTTACCGACATCAGCAAAAAACTGGAAGAGCAGCTTGGCTCCAAAGGTGCCCGGAGCTTCGACTGGTCGGCCTACGACCCTCTGGGCCTCGACAGACTTTGATATAGCCGACGACGGGGCTTACAGAAAGGGATTCGTGCGCCGCTCGTCGCCTATGGTCGTCGGGTCGCCGTGGCCCGGGAGCACAAGTGTGTCGTCGGGCAGCGACATCAGTTTGTCAGTCACAGCCCTGATGAGCGTGGCGTAGTCGCCGCCCTCGAGGTCGGTGCGACCGACCGAACCCTTGAACAGAGAATCGCCCGTAAGGACGAAGCGGCCGTCGGGGCTGTACAGGGCGATGCCGCCGGGAGAGTGCCCCGGCACGTGCAGCACATGCAGCTTCTCATCGCCCAGCGCTATGGTGTCGCCGTCGGCAAGCGGCACATCGACAGCGACACTGTCGCCCAGGCCGCGGAGCCCGAAGCGGCGTCCCTGCTTGCCGATGGCGGCGCCCAGCGGCGCGTCGGCCGGATGAGCCTTGACGGGCGCGCCGTAGCGGTCACGAACATAATTTACCCCGAAGCAGTGGTCGAGGTGCATATGGGTGTTGACTATGCCCGTCACTTCGAGCTTATTGTCAACGATATACTTGTCGAGACGGTCGCGCTCGGCCTGATCGGTCATACCGGGATCGACGACGATGGACTGACCTGTCTTTTCATCAGACACCACGTAGGTGCACTCGCCGAACGGGTTGAATACGAATTGCTTGACTTTTAACATACTTGCAGACATTTATAATCACTTAACGCCGGCGGCCGCCTTTTGTTGAGCCGACCGGCACGTAGACCAGTTTTTTTGTGTCGAAAACAGGTTCAGTGATAAGCTCGCTCAGATCGTATTCGGCTACGGGATAAGGGATACCGGCCGATTCGTCGGCCAGATCACCGCCTTTGAGACAGATGATGCCGTTGTCGTAGCGGTTGCCGTCGCGGCGCCCGGGAGCGACGTTGCGCGCCGCAATCCTGACCAGGCGATCGAGCGGCATGACGGCGCGTGACACCACGTAGTCGAACTCCGAGTGGCACTCGCCCGTGTCGCCGTGCTGGAAAGTGACGTTGACAAGACCGATACGCGCGGCCACGTCGGCGGCGACCTTCAGCTTCTTGCCGATACGGTCGATCAGGTGAAAACTTGCCTGCGGGTAGAATATGGCCAGCGGGATGCCCGGGAAGCCGCCGCCCGTGCCGAGATCCATGAAGGTGGTGCCCGGGACTATGTCGCCGAGAAATGCGGCGATTGCAAGCGAATGCAGCACGTGATTGACATACAGATTGTCGATGTCGCGGCGCGATATGACGTTGATCTTCGCGTTCCAGTCGGAGTACAGCTCGGCGAGCTGCGCGAACTGCTCCTTCTGCCGGCCGGTGAGGCCGTGAAACATCTTGTTTATTATTTCGGGGCTGTCCATAGCTCAATTTCTGTTGATTTCGGCAGCAAAGTTACGCTTTTTTTCGCCAACACAGCCGCGCGGGTTGTTTATTTATTAACAGTATTGAAAAAATTGCGTAACTTTGGACTCCAATTAACAATATGATAGCGATAGGAAAATACAACGACCTGCGGATCAGCCGCGCCGCCGATCCGGGTCTATATCTGACCGACGGCGACGGGCACGAAG
>CAJJQT010000232.1 GCA_905193995.1 uncultured Porphyromonadaceae bacterium
TGCGGCGCTCGGTGAAGTAGGCGGGGCGGTCGGGGTTCACGGGATAGAACTGGTCTATACGCGGGCCCTTGACGAACGCCACATTATCCTTATACGCCGAGACGAGCCCGTTGGGATTCTCCTGCGATGTCTTCTTGATCATCTTGAACAGCGAGCTTTCCTGTTCCTTGCCGTCGATGACAAAAGTGCCGTTGAAGATCTTGTGACGACAGTGCTCGGAATTGACCTGCGAGAAGCCGAACACCTCGCTGTCGGTCAGCGGGCGCCGGACGCGCGCTCAGATCCTTGAGATACTTTATTTCGTCGTGCGACAGGGCCAGGCCCTCGCTTTCGTTGTATTTCTCTATGTCTTCGATATAAACGATGTCGGCCGGTTTGGCGTCGACCTTGAAGTCCGAAGCCTTCAGGCCCTCGTAAACGCGCTGGAGCATCGGGTCGTAGGTAGGATCGGCGTCAGGAGCCACTTTGTGAAACTCTTCAATACGCACAATGCCGTCAAGTCCCATATTCTGGCAAATCTCGACGGCATTGGTACTCCAGGGAGTAATCATTTCTTTACGCGGACCCACGAAGCGGCCTTTTAACGACTGCGCGCTGACGGGTTTCGCAGAAGCGAGGAGCCAGCTCAGACGCGCGGTGTCGTCCGTGGTTAAAGGATGACCTGATTGGACAAGGTAGACGGTGTCGCTACCGTTTTTGAAGAATGTAATCATCGGTATGTGTATGAATTTGCCGACAAAGTTAGCGAATTTTCGGCTTATAACCTAATTAATTCGCGGATAAAGCTGTCGGAAATGAGCCAGTTGTCAGCCGGAATGCGCAGTCGGTTGTCAGTCAGCTGCATCAGTCCGGCGTCGATAAACCGCCGTGCATCAGATACGACGCCTGCTGCCGATTCGGCAGGCAGAGAGGCAAGGTCGAGGCCGCCGGCAGTGCGCAGCGAACTTACTATTATGTCATTTATGCGGTCGAGATCATTCTCCTGATCTATGTCGACCGGCGATGGCAGACGCCCGAGCCAGCCTTTGATGTCGGGGTAATCGATCCGGCGGGTAATGCCGTCGAAGCTGTGGGCCGACGGGCCGATACCCAGCCAGCGGCCTTGGGGCGACCAGTATATGGAGTTGTGCATGGACCGGTAACCGGGACGGCAGAGATTGGAGATTTCGTAATGCTCGAATCCTGATTCAGCGCTGATATCACGAAGCAGTCTGTATTGCTGCTCGATTTCCGAATCCGCCGGAGGCTCAGCCTTACCTTTCCTGTACATGATGTCGAGGGCCGTGCCTTCGGCGTATGTCAGGCAATAGGCCGAAAGATGCTTTATGCCGGTAGCGAGCAGCCGGCGCACTGAGTCGCTCCACGTGGAGCAGGTAAGTCCGGGCACTCCGTAGATGAGGTCGCAGCTTATGTTGTCGATCCCTGCATTCTGCAATGTCGCTATCGCTGAAAGCGCGTCGGACGAAGTATGGCGGCGGCGCATCCATCGCAGAATGCCGTCGTCAAGCGACTGCACACCCATGCTCACACGGTTGAATCCGATGGCTTTCCACAGACAGGCGGCTTCGGGTGTGACATCGTCGGGATTCACTTCAAGCGTTATCTCCCGAGCCGAATCCACCGGCATCCGCTCCATCAGGTGGACGAGCAGCTCTGCGGGAATGATCGACGGGGTACCGCCGCCGAGATATATGGTGTCGAACGCTCCGTCGATCTCGCTGCGGCGACATTTAAATTCAGCGGCAAGGCCTCCGACGACCTTTTCAACAGCCGAAAGTGCAGGTACGGAATAGAAGTCGCAGTAGATACATTTGCTGCGGCAGAAAGGTATATGTATGTAGAGGCCGTTCAATATTTCTTTTCAGGAATTACTTTGCCGCACATAGGCTTGAACTTGCAGAACTGACAGCTGTCGGTGCCCTCGCACTGCGTGAATGCCGTTGAATCGTCGAAGATGCGGGTGATCAGCTCTTCGATCAGCGGGCGGAATTCGCCGCTAATCTCCGAGCATTTCTCCACAGGCTTGCCGTTGTAGGTTATATTCTTGATTTTGCCTTCCTTTATGATGAGGCGCGGCGCCTCGATGACGGGAGTGACTTCGTTGCCCGGCTCAACCATGTCGTTGTAAGCTTCGGAGTAGAGAAGCAGCTGGAAAATACCCTGTCTGGAATGGTCGCGGTTGAACAGGTTCGTGATTTCCTTGCCGATAATGTTGCTGTCTGCGCCGGTCTTGTAGTCGATGAAGCGCAAATGCCCCGTGTGAAGACGGTCAATTCGATCGATCTGCATGCGGAAATTTATCTTCAGGCCGGGAGTCACCTGCCACTGCCGGTCATTGACGTCGAACTCGCCTTTGACATATGTGAATCCGCCGGCGGAGCAATACGCCTCAGCCTCGGCTTCGAGCACTCTCCTTATCTGCCGCGATGTGATCTCGACGGTGAGTTCGGCCTCCATAGTCAGTGTCGGCGGTTCTGTCTTGATCTTCTCGGGATTATAGAGAATCTTGACGGCCTCACGCTTGACCATTTTTTCGATGCGGTCGCCTTTCAGTATGTCAGCGACAGTGTCGCGGGTAATGAGACACCCTTCATACGGCCTGTATAGTTCGAGCATCGTATGATGGAAGATGTCGCCTATCATCGCGGCTGTGATGAATCCCTTCGGCTGGTCTTCCTCGCGCAGCCCCTTGACATACTGCAGGTAGAACTGAAGGGGGCAGTTCATGTAAGTCTTCAAAGCCGACGCAGACAGGCGCGCGCCTCCCTCGCGCCTGAAACTCTCGAGTTCGGCAAGCACTTTGGGCGTTTTCCTCACTTCGATCTTGCGAATTCCACCCTGCACGCTGCTGCTGTCGACAGCCAGATGTCGGATATTCCCGCAGTCATACAGATAAATCAGCTGACTCAGGTAGCGCGACATTTCGCCACCGCGTATACCCTGCCGGCTGTCGTAAAGCAGAACGGCATGCCTCGCACGGGTGAGCGCCCGGAAAAAGTAGTACATATAGTAGCTTTCCGACTGCTCTATCGGCGGTAACCCGTACCCGCGGCGCAGTGCGTTTGGAATCATGGTGCGGACATAGTCGCGGCGCGGGAAAGTACGCTCGTTCATCGACATAATGAGCAGGTTGTCGAAGTCGAGACAGCGTGTTTCGAGCACCCCCATAACCTGCATGCCGTTGAGCGGCGTGCCGCTAAGGCTCAGATCCGACGAATTTAAAATTCTCTCAAACATCATCATGAACGTGGATTCGTGCATTCTGATGTCGTAGTTCTTTATGTTTTGGTACAGATTGTCCACTGATTTTCCGATTGCCTCAAGCACTTCGAGTTCAATCGGCTGGAGCGATCCGCGCTCTTCGGCGACTGCTTGCAGATCAGTTCTCAGGCCTTCGATCATTCCGCTGACATAAGCATATACCTC
>CAJJQT010000233.1 GCA_905193995.1 uncultured Porphyromonadaceae bacterium
AAAGACCCCTGCCAAGGCTCCCGCCCGCGTGGCCGGTGTCGATGCCGTCACCGCTACCCCCGAAGGTGTCCTCCACGACAACATGTCGCTGAGCGCCAACGCCCTCTATCCCCGCGGCTTCGAGATCTACCAGCGCTTTGCCGACGGCAAGGTCAGCGCCATCGTCGAAGGCACCGACGGATGCCTCTACGTCAAGGACCCCGTAAGCGTCTTCCCGCAAGGCTCGTGGCTGAAGCTGACGCCCGCCGGAGGCAATAGCTACGTGGCCAAGCTTCCGCAGTCCGCCTCCGCCGAGATCGAATACGAAGGCGAGACCTACCGCATTAACTACGACCGCCTGGACTTCGACGAAGACGAGGGCTACTACTACCCTTCGTTCGGCCAGAGCGAACTCACATTTGAATATAAGGACGGCGTGCTCCGCGCCACCGGCGATCTGGCCGGCGACGAGGACATGGCCGTGATGCTCGGCCTGACCTTCGACAATGTCGGTCCCGACGAGAAGGACGACGCCTGGGTATGGTACGGTGTCAACTGCATCACCGTCGCTCCCGTTACCGACACACCCGCCGCCCTGCCCGCAGGCCTATCCCACGCCCGCAAGATCCTCGTGTCGGAAGGCGCGGCCGACGTAGCTGTCAGCTATGCGGCCGACGGCACCGACGCCTACCTGAGCCTCCCCGGCTTCAGCAGCTTCATCCGCGGCTCCATTGCCGGCGGCAAGGCCACTTTCCCTTCGGGCCAGTATCTGGGCGTCAGCGGCGGCGCACACTGCTACTTTGCAGGCTCGAAGATCGAGCTTATCGTCGACGAAGAAGAGGGCGAATACTACGAGAAGATCACCCGTCTCGACAATCTCACTTTCGACTACCTGCCTTCCGACGGCATCATCCTCTCGACCACCGACGCCATCCTCGTCAACGAGGGTACCGGCAGCGTCTACGGTCAGAGCGTCTACAAGGCGCCCCTCGTAAAGGACTACTCGCCCAACGCCGGCAAGCCACAGACCCCGTCGTTTGTCCGCTACGACGAATACGACGACTTCGATGAGTACGGCGTAATCGTCGTCGATCTCCCGGCTCAGACCGTATCCGGCGCCGAGATATCGGGCGTCGACCTTCACTACAACATCATCCTTAAAGAAGGCCGGACTGCCTACACGTTCGCATCTGACCTCTACGAAATGCTCGCCGATGACCTCACCGACGTGCCTTTCGGCTACGACAACGACTATGACTTCGAAGCCGACGGCTCACGCCACACCATCGTTATCTACGAGCCCCTCGGCACCGTCGTGGGCGTGCAGACCGTCAACACCGCCGCCGGCGAGACTCACCGAAGCGACATCGCCTGGAGCGACGGCACTTTCTCGGCCGGCATCGCCGACATCGAGGCCCCGGCCGGCGTCGGCGAAGGCGCCATGTTCGATCTCTCGGGCCGACCCGCCGAGGGCTCCGCGCCCGGCTTCTACATTCAGGCCGTGCGCACCACCGACGGAAACATAGTGATGAAGAAAGTGATCAAAAAATAAAACGCTGTAACGCCATACACCGAATCCCCGCGCCGCTACCCTGCGGCCGCGGGGATTTTTTTACACGCTCGGCGCAAAATTTGGTCGGTTGGGGATTTTTGCTTAACTTTGAAGCGTGATATTATGTTCTTATGATATGACAAAACTGACTGACACAACAATACCCGCTGAATACCAAGACATAGCCCCCTACGACGACTGGCAGTACCGCGAAAAAATCGCCGCGCTGGTCAAGGAGGACGGTTTTGAGCACGCAGTAAAATACATATTCCCCGACATCGACTACGAAGCATTCTGCCGCCAGCTGCTTCAGGTAAGCGACCGCGATGATTTCCAGTACAATGTGATGGGCCCGTTTCTGGAAATGCTGGTCAAGAACACTACCCTGGGGCTAACATGCGACGGCCTGGAGAACATAGCCGAGGGCAGCGCCTACACATTCATAACCAACCACCGCGACATCGTGCTCGATGCCTCGTTCCTGAACCTGTGCTTCATCCGCCACCGCAAGCCGCTCACTCAGGTAGCCATCGGCAACAACCTGCTGATCTACGACTGGATCACCGACCTCGTCAAGCTCAACCGCAGCTTCATCGTCAAGCGCGACGGCGAGATACGCACCGCTCTCGACAACGCCCGCCAGCTTTCCGGCTACATCCACTACGTCGTCGGCGAACGCCGCGAACCCGTATGGATCGCACAGCGCGAGGGCCGCGCCAAGGACAGCAACGACCTCACCCAGGAAAGCCTCATCAAGATGATCGGACTCGCTCCGGGCGCCGACGTCAAAGAAAACATCCTCGGCGCCAGGCTCATGCCCGTGTCGATCACCTACGAATACGACCCGAACGACTACCTCAAGGCCCGCGAGTTCCTGCTCCGGCGCCGCGACCCCGACTTCAAGAAATCGCAGCGCGACGACCTCTTCAGCATGGAGACGGGCATACTGAAATTCAAGGGCCACGTGCACATGCATGTCGGCGAATGCATCAACGCCGCGCTGGAGCGTTCGGAAGCCACCTCGCGCCAGGATGTCATACGCGAGGCCTGTCACCTGATCGACCGCACCATCCACTGCGGCTACCGCATCTACCCCTGCAACTACATCGCCTACGACGAGATCGAGGGCGGCAACCGCTTTGCCGCTAAATACGATGCCGCCGACGTGGCTTCGTTCGACGCATACATCAGCGGCCAGCTCGACAAGGTCGACATACCCGACGTAACGCCGCAGGAGCGCGAATTCATGCGCGGAATGATGCTCAACATGTACGCCAATCCGCTGCGCAACCAGCTTGCGGCCTCCGGGCTCTGCGAGAGCTGACCATACCGATGAGACTACCCCTGATACCGGTCCTTGTCATCCTTGTCGTCAGCATTCTGATCGACATATTCATCTACAGGCGCATGCGCAGCAGCGGCGTGGGCCGCAAGTGGTGCGTGGCCTACGTGGTCATCTCCTCGGCCTGCCAGCTCCTGCTGCTTGCCGCCACGGTGACGCCTAAAAAGACCGGCGGCGACGTGCAGCTGCGCGCCCTCATGTGGATCATCTTCGCATATATGTCGGTCTACCTGCCCAAGATCATCGTGGCCGCTTTCATGCTTGTGCGCATGGGCCTCGCCCGGGTTTTCCGGCGCCCGCTGCGCGGCATCACATGGGCCGGAGCCGCCGTGGGCACCGCCGTGTTCTGCCTGATGTGGTGGGGCGCGCTGTTCAACCGCCACCGCCTCGACGTGCGCGAGGTCGGCGTCGACATCGAAGGTATGCCGGCGGCTTTCGACGGCTACCGCATCGTGCAGATTTCCGACATGCACGTCGGCTCGCTCGACGACGACCCCGAATTCCTCGCCGACGCCGTCGGCCGAATCAATGCCCTGCGGCCCGACCTGATC
>CAJJQT010000234.1 GCA_905193995.1 uncultured Porphyromonadaceae bacterium
GGACTGCTTCTCGTCTCCAACGTCTTCATGACGCTTGCCTGGTACGCGCATCTGAAGCTGCAGACGGCGAAGATCATCTCGAGCTGGCCGCTCTACACGGTCGTGCTCTTTTCCTGGGGAATTGCGCTCTTTGAGTACAGCTTCATGGTGCCCGCCAACCGCATCGGCTACGCAGGCAACGGCGGCCCGTACACGCTCACACAGCTCAAAGTCATGCAGGAAGCCATCACGCTGATCATTTTCACCCTGTTCACCGTGGTCTTCTTCCGGGGCGAGTCTCTCCACTGGAACCACCTTGCAGCCTTCATCTGCCTCGTCGCCGCCGTCTACTTCGCCTTCATGAAATAAATCGCCGAAAATCGGTATTCCAAGATTTACAAAAGTCTTTGGAAAGATAGATATATAGATATATGGATGACGGAGAGATTATATTATTTCAGACGCAGGGTGGAGAGACGAAGATTGAGGTTCGTCTCTCTAATGAAACTGTATGGCTCACGGCTGACCAGATGGCGGAGTTGTTTCAACGCAATAAATCGACCATTTCACGACATATTAAGAATGTTTTTGAGTCAGGAGAACTTGACCCAAATGTGGTAGTTGCAAAATATGCAACTACCACTCAACATGGTGCTATTGAAGGCAAAACTCAGACCCACCAGGTTGATTTTTACAACCTTGACATGATTATCAGCGTGGGATATCGTGTCAACTCTCATCGTGGCGTGCAGTTCCGGCAGTGGGCTACGCAGGTACTGAAAGAGTATATGATCAAGGGGTTCGCGCTTAATGATGATTTGCTCAAAAATGCGGGGCAAGGAAATTATTTCGACGAGCTGTTGGCGCGTATCCGCGATATCCGTAGTTCGGAGAAAGTGTTTTACCGTAAGGTGCTGGAGATTTACGCCCTCAGCATAGACTATGACCCATGTACGGCTATCACCCAACAGTTCTTCAAGACTGTGCAGAACAAGATGCATTTTGCTGCCCACGGACATACTGCGGCAGAAGTGATCTATGACCGTGCCAATGCCGAAAAGGATTTCATGGGTCTGACCTCATGGCGCGGAGCCATGCCGACAAGGCATGAGGCGGAGATTGTCAAGAATTATCTGTCGGAAGATGAGATAGATATGCTGAACCGTATTGTCAACCTATATCTCGACTTTGCCGAACTTCAGGCAAAAAGCCATATCCCAATGTATATGAAAGATTGGATCCAGAAGCTCGACGATTTCCTGAAGTTGTCGGGCAAGGAACTGCTCAATCATGCCGGAAGTGTGTCAGCCGAGGTCGCCAAACTCAAAGCCGATGAGGAGTACGACAAATTCCGCGAGCGCACCCAATATCAGCTATCTCCAGTAGAAATCCACTTCCTCGAAGCATTCGAGGCAGAACAAAAGAGGCTCTGCTCCAAGAAATAAAACAATTGTCAATAATGAGCAAGAAGTCGATACGGTTTTTCAATGATCGCGAGGTCAGGGCGGTCTGGGATGACGAGAACAACTGCTGGTGGTTCTCGGCTACGGATGTGGTACGTGCCATTAATGATGAGCCCGACTATACTAAGGCCGGTAACTATTGGCGTTGGCTTAAACGTAAGCTGAAACAGGAAGGCGTTCAACTTGTGAGTCCCACTCACGGGTTCAAGTTCGAAGCTCCGGACGGCAAACAGCGTATAGCCGATGTGCTGAACAGTGAGGGTGTGATTATTCTTGCCAAGCATTATCCCAATAACAAGGCCGGCAAGTTTCTTGATTGGTTCACTTACAGCGACAACACTATTGACGGTCAGAGCCGCAAAAAGGCTTACACACTGTTTGAGAGCGGTTTGCTGGACTCTCTTGAGCCGGGAAGTATGAAGTGCCTGCAACAGATTCACGCCTACCTGTTTGGCGGCTTATATGAGTTTGCCGGGCAGATAAGGAACAAAAATATATCTAAGGGCGGATTTACATTTGCCAACTGCCTGCACTTTCCGACTGTCATTCCGACGATTGAACGCATGCCGGAAACCACTCTCGATGAAATCGCAGACAAGTATGTTGAGATGAACGTGGTTCATCCGTTTATGGAGGGCAATGGACGCAGCACGCGGATCTGGCTTGACCTGATGCTCCGCCGTTCGCTCAAACGCTGTGTCGACTGGAGCCGCATTGACAAGAATGAATATCTGACAGCGATGCGCGAGAGCGTTGCCGATCCATCTCATATTAAAAATCTACTCAAAAATGCGCTTACCGACAAAATCAATGACCGCGAAATGTTCATGAAAGGTATCGACTACTCGTATTACTATGAGGAGTGAAACGGGTGATGCGGGGAACGGCGCAGCTGTGGGGGATTTCGGGGGAATATTCAAAATTTAACGCTCGGGAGGGCGGGCAATCGGCGAAAAGTGATTAACTTTGCCCCTTGATAATTTCGACACGCAGTTGAGGAAGTTTTTGCTATATATAGTGCTGCTGCTCGCGCTGCCACAGATCGTGGCCGCGCTGGCCGACGTGGCCGACGGCGCACCGTCGCTCCCAGCGCGCCCGGGCGCCGACAGCCTGGCCGCCGACTCGACTGCAGCGCTATTACGCGACAGCCTCACGGCTGACACCTTCCCGGCGATGCTTCCCGACAGCCTTACGCCCGACTCGCCGGCCGCAGTAGCGACTCCGGCCGACACGTTTGTGGCGCGCCTGAGGCCGGTGACCAAGAAAGTCGATCTCGACGCGCCGGTGGACTTCGCATCGACAGACTCGATGATAATCCTGCGCCGCGACTCGGCTTTCATGTACGGCAACAGCCAGGTAAGCTACGGCGAGATCAAGCTCGAGTCGGCCAACATCGAGATGGACCTCAACGACAACACGGTCTATGCCGTCGGACAGCCCGACTCGGTTGGCGACATGCAGGGATCGCCCGTATTCCACGAGGGGGAGACGCAGTACGAGGCAGGCACGATGCGCTACAACTTCAAGACCGGCAAGGGCTACATCACCGACGTGATCACCGAGCAGGGCGAAGGCTATCTGACGGGGGGCACGACCAAACGCGACTCCGTAGGCGACTTCTACATCGTCAACGGCCGCTATACCACCTGTTCCGACCACGAGTGCCCTCACTTCTACTTCAACCTCTCGAAAGCCAAGGTGCGTCCGGGCAAGAATATCGTGACGGGGCCGGCCTGGATGGTGCTGGCAGGGCTGCCGCTGCCGCTGGCGGTGGCTACTTTCCGTTCACGGACAGCTATGCCTCGGGCATCATAGTGCCGTCGTTCGGCGACGACTATCAGCGCGGCTTCTACCTGCGCGACGGCGGCTATTACTTCGCCATCAACGACAACATCGATCTGGCGCTGACGGGCGAGATATACACCAAGGGATCATGGGGCCTGACCGCCACCTCGACCTACTCGCGGCGCTACCGCTACT
>CAJJQT010000235.1 GCA_905193995.1 uncultured Porphyromonadaceae bacterium
CGGCACCGAATCGGGTATCGAGGGGAACACATCCTGTATCAGGGGCAGAAGTCTCATATCTTTCAGTTAAATCGCGATGATACTACATTCTTGGTCCACTCCAGGCGGTCGTAGCCCTGGACCGCAAGATCTTCGGCGCGGAGCACCACCCGTGTCGACAGCCCGGAGTTGGTGTATATGGTCCATTTGTTCCACAGCTTTGGTGTCGCGGCGCTGTAAATCACTGCCGATGACATAGCTGAAAAGAAGTCGGCCCAAAGCACAGGATCAAGGGCGCCTTGCCTATAGAGCGACTCGACATACTCGCCGAAGTCGAGGTAGAACCCCTGCGACACGCGGTCGGAGCCGTAATAATTCGTCACGCGGTGCAGCGGATGCGTCGGCTCTGTCTTTTCGTAAATGGCGCGTGTGGCCTCGGCCACGCGCTCGAGTCCGCGTGTGTCGACAACGGTCATAGTAGCCGTCCGCTCCTCCACATCGGCCTTCGTGTCGTAGAGATTGAACGTATTGTCGGCCGCCTTGAGGATATTGTCGCGGCCGCCGGCAGCCAGAAGGCCCAGGTTGCGGTCGTAGGGCATGCCGTCGCGCGGAAGCTCCGACGGGCTCGACACTATGTAATCCGCACAGTGCCTCAGCTCGTACATCACCTCGACGCTGCCCATAAGGCAGCAGTCGAAATAGATATATTCCAGCCCCTCGTCCTCAAGCACATACCGCAGAGTGGTGGTATTCATCTTGCGGCCGCCGTGCTGCCCGTACGACATGGGCGACACGCCCGACTTTTCAGCCACGGTTTCAGCACCGTCCTCGAGCCAGCCCGAGGCATGGCTCCAGAGTACAATCCCGTAGTTCTCGGCCGGCGCGATGCGCTTCGCGTCGTCGATCGCCTGCTGCATCACGGCTGCGTCCGTGGCGTAGACCGAGCCGTAGTCTTTCAGTTCTTTCAGTCCCGACGCCGTGAGTTCGAGCAGACGGGTGCTCTTGTATGTCGAATGGAACACGAGCCAGCGGTTGTGCCCAAGCGCGCCATAGCGGGCAGCAAGTTCCATTTCCCGCAGGTCGAGCGAGTCGGCCTTCACGACGCCCTGCGCCGGATAAGCCTGCCCGAGACTGTTGGCGGCCACCATGTACACAAGCGTGGTATGGGCGACCGGGCCGTCGGGCTTGTCCGGTCCGTCATTGTGACAGCCGGTCGCAGCGGCAGCCAACAATATCATTATCAAATATATAATGGATTTCTTCATTTTATTTCTGTTATCATGACAGTCCAGCCGGACTGACTTGCAAAGATACGAATTTTCGGTCGCTTTTCTATCCCCCTTAACCTTTTTTTGCGCTAACGTCCTTAGCGACACTAAAGACCTTACCGACCCTAAAGACCTTTTCCGCCCGAAATTTGTTATAGTAATAAAAAAGCACCATGACCACCATCAGACTCAAACGCGTTTACAACTCTCCCGAGCCCTCGCCCGGCGATGGCTACCGGGTATTCGTCGACCGCCTGTGGCCGCGCGGCGAGTCAAAAGTCAACTTTCACTACGACCTGTGGGCCAAGGATATAGCCCCGTCAGCCGAACTGCGCGAATGGTATCATGCCGACGAGGCAAACCGCTGGGACGAATTCCGCCACCGCTATCTGGCGGAGCTTGAGGCCTCCCCCGAGGCCCGGCAGCTGCGCCGCTCGCTTCAGGCCAAGACTACACCCGTGACCCTGCTCTATGCCTCGCGCGACACACTCCACAACAATGCCGTCGTGCTGGCGGAATTCCTAAAAATGAACGACTGACCGACATGACACAGACAACCGACAGAAAACGACTCGTTATCATCGGCGGCGGATTCGGCGGCCTCGAGGTCGCCAAGCACATCGACAAACGCCTGTGGGACGTCAAGCTCATCGACCGCAACAACTACCACAGTTTCCCGCCCCTCTTCTATCAGGTGGCTTCGGCCTCGCTCGAGCCGGCCGCCATCTCCTTTCCCCTACGCCGCGAGATGCGCCGCCGCTGCGTGCGCGGCTGCCGCTTCGACATGGGGTGCGTCGAGGCTATCGACGTAGCCGCTAAGCAGATAATCACCGACTACGGCACCGTGCCCTACGACAAAGTCATCATTGCCGCCGGCGCCACCAACAATTTTTTCGGCAACACGGAGCTGCCCGGCAAGGTCTACACCCTCAAGAGTGTCGGACAGGCAATCCGCTGCCGCAATGCCATTCTCTCTGCTCTCGAGCGCGCCGCCATGTGCACCGATCCTGTCCTGCGACGCGCCCTCCTCACCTTCGTGGTGATCGGAGGCGGCCCTACAGGCGTAGAAATCGCCGGCGCATTGGGCGAGATGAAGCGCGACATCGTACGCCGCGACTATCCCCGCATATCGCCCGACGAGGTGCGGGTAGTGCTATGCGAAGGTACCGACCGACTGCTCCGTACCATGAGCGAGGCTTCCTCGGCCGACGCCGTGCGCGACCTCGGCAAGCTGTGCGTCGACATCAGGCTTGGAGCCACGCTCACCGCCTACGACGGCATGAAGGCTTCGTTTGCCGACGGCACGGCCCTCGATGCCGCCGTCGTGATATGGACAGCCGGCATCACGGGCCAGCCCATCGGACTGCGCGGCACCGACGTCCGAGCCGGCCGCGGAGGCCGCTTCGCCGTCGACGAATACAACCGCGTCATAGGCATCGACGACGTATACGCCATCGGCGACATCTGCGCCCATGCCGACGACCGCTATCCCAACGGCTGTCCCCAGCTGGCCCAGCCCGCCATTCAGCAGGGGCGCCGGCTCGCCCGCAACCTCAACCGCCCCGACCGCGCACGGCCATTCAGCTACCGCGACAAAGGCTCCATGGCAACAATAGGCCGCAACTGCGCTGTCGTCGACATGCGCCGCCTCCACTTCGGCGGATGGTTCGCCTGGATGACGTGGATGGCCGTTCACCTGATCACGCTGCTCGGAATGCGCAACAAGGTGATGGTCTTTCTCAACTGGATGTGGAACTACTGGGGCCTTGCCACCTCGCTGCGCATGATTCTGCAGCCCTCGGCGCTTCCGCTAAAATCTGTCAACGAAAAAATCAGGAATATCGGCCATGGCAACCAAGAATGACTTCATAAAACTCTACCGCGAGGCGTTCCGCTCGACACGCCGCTGGGACGAGTGGTTCCTCGGCGAGGTATACCGCGAGGAGGATATGCTCGCTCTTGAGGCCGACGGCAAGACCGTCAGCGTACTGCTCGCCCAGCCCTACCGCGTCAGCCTCTACGGCGCCGACCTGCAGGCCTCATATCTGTCGTGCGTGGCTACGGCCGCCGCGGAGCGCGGCAAGGGCCACATGAGCCGTCTGATGGCCGAGGCCGTGGCGCAGTCTGCCGCCCGCGGCGATGCCTTCGCCATGCTCATTCCCGAGT
>CAJJQT010000236.1 GCA_905193995.1 uncultured Porphyromonadaceae bacterium
TCGGCTACGACGCCGACCGGCTGGTGATCGTCGACGTGGCCTCACTGCCTTCGGTATCGTCAGAGTATCAGGCCGAGTACGACTCAGTCGACGCCAACCGCGCGGCAGTCGAAACCATGGTGCAGCATCTGCGCGGCCTCGACGGCGTGGAGCGTGCCTGCTATATGGGCGGTCATCCACTTATCGGCGGCACATCAAGCATCAACACCGGCATGCACTGCGGCAACCCGGGTGTGGATACGCTCGTCCACGGTGTCAACGTGGTGCAGTTCGTGCCCGGCACCGAATTTTTCGAGACTTTCGGTATATGCGCCTCCGACGGGTCGCCGTCGGCAGCCGAACTGTCGCGCCGCCCCATGGACGAGGACGACATTATCATCTCGCGCCAGTACGGCGAACTGTTCTGGCCCGGCGAGAATGCATACGGCAAATATTTCGTCAATCCGCCGGCCAACGGCGACACCACTTATACTAAAGTCACCGGCGTGGTCGAGGGCCTGCGCTGGCTCTCGCCTCTGCGGTCGTACGCCGTGGTATTCAGCAACAGAAACTCGCGCGTAAGCGCCGTGACGGAATTCAAGGTCGTACTGCGTCTCGGGTCCGATGTCGACCACACCGACTTTCTCAACAGCCTGCGCAACCGTTCCGATCTGCGGGCCGGTAATTTCCTGGTACAGACGGCCACCGACTATACCGATTTCCTTTATCAGACCGAGGAAGCCAACGCCATACACACCCAACAGCGGCAGATGCTACTGCTGGCGGCTTTCTTCCTGCTCAATCTTGTACTGGGTACTGTCGGCTGCTTCTGGCTGCAGACCAATCGCCGCGTCGAGGAAATCGGCGTGCTGCGCTCGTTCGGCGCACGCCGCGGCCACATCGTCGGGATGCTCGTCGGCGAGAGCGTCGTACTGGCCCTTGCAGCTTACATCATCGGCGTCCTGGCCTACCTGCAGTACGCGCTCCGCAACGGTCTTGACGACGGATTCGACGGCAACGCCGTAGCTAACGCGGCCGACACCTGGGTGAGCCACTTCGGCGAGCACTTCGCCATCATATCGGCCATCGTGCTGGTCATCCTTGTGGTGTGCGTGGTCATCGGCACACTCATACCGGCTGTACGCGCCTCGCGTGTGAACGTGGCCGACGCTCTGCGCGACGAATAAACATTCGATAAACACATAAAATCAGACAATATGCAATCCATCTCATTAAAAGACATCAGCAAGATATACCGTACTAAATCCATCGAGACCACCGCGCTCGAGGGTGTCAGCCTCGACATCGAGGAAGGCGAGTTTGTCAGCATCATGGGGCCGTCGGGCTGCGGCAAGTCGACCCTGCTCAACATCATGGGTCTGCTCGATACGCCCACGTCGGGCAGCGTCGAGATCTGTGGCCGCAACGTCGCCGGTCTGTCGGACCGCGCGCTTGCCTCGATGCGCAACGCCACGCTGGGATTCGTCTTCCAGAGCTTTCACCTGATCAGTTCGCTCAGCGTGCTCGACAACGTGATGGTGCCGCTGGCCTACCGCCGCGGCGCCGGCGACCGCAAGGCTCTCGCCCGCGAGGCCCTCGAACGTGTGGGGCTGAGTCACCGCATGGGCCACATGCCCGCGCAGCTGTCGGGCGGTCAGGCACAGCGTGTGGCCATAGCCCGGGCCATTGTCGGCAATCCGAAGATCATCCTGGCCGACGAACCCTGCGGCAACCTCGACTCGCACATGGGCGCCGAGATCATGGGTCTCCTCCACAGCCTCAACCGCGACGAGGGGCGCACCATCGTCATGGTCACGCACAACGACGAGCAGGCCCGCGACACCGACCGCGTGGTGCACTTCTTCGACGGACACCGTGTGAAATGAGACTGAGGACAGCAATATCCGCGGCCCTGATATCCGCCGCACTTTGTGCCGCGGCAGCCGAGCGCGCACTGACGCTCGACGAGGCCGTAGCCCTGGCGCGGGCCCGCAGCGTCGATGCCGCTGTGGCCGCCAACGAGCTACGCACGGCCTACTGGGAGTACCGCACCTACCGTGCCGATCTGCTCCCGGAGGTGAGCCTCGAGGCCACTCTGCCGGGCTATAACAAGCGGTATTCCTCGTATCAGCGCGAGGATGGCTCGTACACGTTTCTGCGCGACAACAATCTGAAGGTCAACGGCGCGCTCAGCGTGACGCAGCGCATATGGGCCACGGGGGGCACGCTGTCGCTGACATCGTCGCTCGATCTGGTGCGTCAGCTCGACGACGGCGGATCGTCGCGCTACATGACCGTGCCCGTGGCCCTGAAACTGTCGCAACCGCTTTTCGGAGTCAACGACGTGCGCTGGAAGCGCCGCATCGAGCCGGTCCGCTACCGCGAGGCCCGCGCCGCCTACATCAGCGCCACCGAGCAGGTGGCCATGCGCGCGGTGCAGTATTATTTCGACCTGCTGTCGGCCCGCGAGACCCGCGCCTCGGCGGCTCAGAACGTGGCCAACGCCGAGCGCCTCTACGCGACGGCCAAGGTGCGCCGGTCGATGGGTTACATCAGCGAGAACGACCTGATGCAGATCGAGCTCAATCTGCTCAACTCGCGCTCGTCGCTGACCGAAAGCGAGAGCCGCGTACGGGCCGCGATGTTTGCCCTGCGGTCGTTTCTCGATCTGGACGACGAAGCGGAGATAGTGCCCGCGCTTCCCGCCGCACCCGAATTTCCCGAAGTCGGATATGACGAGGCCCTGACACGCGCGCTCGCGGGCAATTCGATATCGATGAACATCCGGCGCCGGCAGCTCGAGGCCGACTACGAGGTGGCCAAGGCCCGGGGCGACATGCGGCAGATAAACCTGTTCGTGCAGCTGGGCTATACGGGCACCGACCGCACCCCCGGGGCTGCCTACGGCGACCTGCGGTCGAATCAGGTGGTCGAAGTGGGAGTGTCGCTGCCGCTGCTCGACTGGGGCCGTCGCCGCGGACAGGTCAACGTGGCCCGCAGCCGCCGCGACCTCACCGAAGACCGCCTGCGCAAGGAGCAGGCCGACTTCCGCCAGGACCTTTTCGTGCTTGTCGAGCGTTTCAACAATCAGCGGGGTCAACTCGCGCTCGCACTCAGGGCCGACGAGATAGCCGGACGCCGCTACGAAAGTTCGGTGGAGACCTTCCTTGTCGGCAAAATCTCGGCGCTCGATCTCAATGACTCGCAGGAGAACAAGGATGCCGCCCGGGCCAAGTATCTCGACGAGATGTTCTGGTACTGGTACTATTTCTATCAGCTGCGCAGCGTCACGCTGTGGGACTTCACGGGCTCGCGGCCAATCGACGACGATCTTGAACCGGTCGTTGAACAGCGACTTCGACACCTGATAGCTGTAGCTCGTCGTCGTCGACGT
>CAJJQT010000237.1 GCA_905193995.1 uncultured Porphyromonadaceae bacterium
CGGCGCGGTCCACGTCGTCCTCGGAGGCCTCGCCGTCCTTCTTGAGGCGGTCGAGCTGGTCGCGCAGATAAGCTTTGTTCTGCTCGGTGTTCTGGTCGTGGTACTGGCCCTGATAGACGGTGTGCATCCATGCGCCGCGGAACTCGCGCTTGGGATTCTGAGCCGACAGGGAGCAGAAACCCGTCAGAGCGACAGCCAGAGCTAAAAATAGTTTTTTCATAGACATGTTTTAAGGCTATTTATAAGTTATACATCAATGTCTTCAAGATCTACGAGATGATTGATCACTGCGAATATGGTGATCGCGGCCACCGAGTGCAGCTTCAGTTTGGCGGTGATGTTGCGGCGGTGGGTCGTGACGGTGTGGACCGACAGGCACAGGGCGTCGGCGATCTCCTTGTTCGAGCGTCCGAGGGCTATCTGGGCCACTATCTCGCGTTCGCGGGGCGAAAGCAGCTCCAGACGCGGATCGGCGCTTCCGCCGGATGCGTCATCATCGTCCGGGGCTCCGTCAGCTTCGGCCGTGGCCGAAACCTGCTCCTCGAGCGCGGCCACGGCAGGCACGAACAGGCCGTCCTCAAGCTCGCAGTGCAGTTTCAGATCGTCCTCGCAGTTGATGATGTCGAAGAGCACCACATTGAGCAGGTCGCCCGCTCCGGCGGGCGCGAAGCGTATCAGAATGTCCTTCAGCGCCTCGAGCTTCATGGCTATCGAGTCGTGGTGGGCGGCGAATATGTCGATGCAGAAGTCGGAGGGCGTCCTGCCCGCCAGCAACTGGTCCACGTAGGTGAACACGCGGCTGTTCTCATAATCCATGTGCTTGCGCACCTCGTCGAACCAGTCGTCGAAAAAGCGTAGAACGACGAGGCCGACCTCGTCGGGAACCGAGTCAATCACTGAGATAAGCTTATGGCGGATGCGCGGTATGGAAAAATCGAGGAAATAAGTGTGGGCGCCCTTCAGGTATGCCATCAGAGGGGTGAGCTTGATGCTTTCGGATGGATCAACCGGCCGGTCGCTGCAGAAATTTGCGACAGCCAGAAAGGTGGGCGTATCGATATTGTTGGCCTCGCACACCTGACCGATGGTGGCATTACCGAAGCCGAGCGAGATGCCGAAACGACTCAGAGTCATAAGCATCAGGCTGTTGGCCTTGATAATGTCGCGCATGCGCCAGTCGGCGGTGAATGAGCTGCTCAGTGTCATAAACGATATTTTTTGCAAATTTAAGCAAAATCCGCGACCCGCACAAGCTGCAGCGCCGGGCCTAAACAATACCCTCGGGGGAAATGTTATAATTTCATAAAAATCTTAATCCATCCGGAAAATGAAAAAACTGACAAAAGCCGCGCTGATCGCTCTTGCCGCCGCGGCTGCAGCTTCGGCCGAGGGCCGGACGCTCACCGAGCAGCATATCGATTCAGTCGTCAGCAGCACAAATGTAATCGCCCTGAGCCGCTCTGACTCAGCGACAGGCGCCGATGACCAGGCCATACGCGAACGCATCCTGACGTTCTACTACGACCAGTTCCGCCACTCGCAGGATCCCGACGCGCCGTACTTCCTGTTCATGAGCAAGGACGGCAACATGCTGATGGGCATAGGCGGCACGCTGCGCATGCGGGCCTACTACGACTGGGGAGGAGCCATGCCGTCGCCCGCGTTCATGCCCATCCAGATACCGATACCTGCCGACCCGCTCAACTCGAAGCACCTGGGCACGACGCCGGCCGGGACGTGTCTGTTCTTCCGCATGGTTGGCCGCGGGCGCCATATCGGCGAATACCAGGTGTATATCGAAGCCAACTTCAACGGCTACAGCGCCCGCGACTTCCATCTCAAGAAGGCCTACGGCATGATCGGCGACTTCACCGTAGGCTACGCGAGCTCGACGTTCAGCGACCCGGCCGCCGTACCGCCTACGGTCGACGCCGGAGGTCCCAACAACAAGATGGACCACACCACCGTGCTCGTGCGCTATATGCCCCGCCTGACCCGGAGCCTGCTGGCGGCCGTGTCGATCGAGAACCCGGATACTGAAATCGGAGCCGACGGCACGGCCACCAGGGCCCGGTCGTCGTACATGCCCGACTTCTCGGCCATGTTGCAGTACAGCTGGGCGCCGCTGCAGCACGTGCGCGCTTCGGCCATAGTGCGCTCCCTGCCCTACCGCGACATGGAGGCCGGGCTGAACCACAGCCCCGTAGGCTGGGGCGTGCAGCTGTCGTCGGTCAGCAATCCGTGCGACGCCGTCACCGTCTACCTGACAGCCAACTACGGTGCCGGCTATGCCGGCATGGGCGGCGACCTGCTCGCGGGTGCATACGATCTGATCGCCGACCCCGACACGCCCGGGCGCCTCTACGCCCCGCGATCGTTCGGCTGGAACGCGGGCGTGCAGTACAACCTGCGCCACAATCTGTTTGCCTCGGTCAGCGTGGCGCAGACGCGCTTCCTGCCTTCGCGGGCCGTCAGCCCCGACGAGTACAAGTACGGCCTGCTGGCTACGGTGAACGCTTTCTGGAATCCCCTCCCCCGCTTCCAGGTCGGCGCCGAGTTCGACTTCGCCCGGCGACAGAACTTCTCGGGCGCGCACCGCTACGCCCGGCGCCTGGGCCTGATGGCGCAGATCACCTTCTGACGGCCGATTCTTGAAAAATTTCTTTAATTTTAGTTGAAAGATATGGCGGGGTCGCAAAATTTTATTAATTTTGTAGTCGAATCACCGGCATAGAACGTTTATTGAACCTAAGACAAACTTAATCAACTAAAATATAAAGCGATGACAATCGACAATTTCAATTTCAAAGGCAAAAAGGCCATCGTGCGCGTTGACTTCAACGTGCCTCTGGACGATAAAGGCAACATCACGGACGACACCCGCATCCGCGGCGCCCTCCCCACCCTGAAGAAAATCCTGGCCGACGGCGGCTCGCTGATCATCATGTCGCACATGGGCAAGCCCAAGGGCAAGGTGAATCCCAAGCTGTCGCTGAGCCAGATCAAGGACGCCGTGGCCAAGGCCCTGGGCACGGACGTAGAGTTCGCCCCCGACTGCGCCGCAGCCGCCGACATGGCCGCAGCCCTCAAGCCCGGCCAGGCTCTGCTGCTCGAGAACCTCCGCTTCTATCCCGAGGAGGAAGGCAAGCCCGTGGGCATCGACAAGGCCGATCCGGGCTATGACGCCGCCAAGAAGGAAATGAAAGAGCGTCAGAAGCAGTTTGCAAAGACGCTGGCCTCGTATGCCGACGTTTACGTCAACGACGCATTCGGCACGGCACACCGCCGCCATGCATCGACGGCCGTCATCGCCGACTACTTCGACACGGACCATAAGATGCTCGGCTACCTGAT
>CAJJQT010000238.1 GCA_905193995.1 uncultured Porphyromonadaceae bacterium
GCCGACGGTCAGGCGCGCGTTGTCCCAGTTGCGGATGTAGTCGGCGCCGACGGCATAGGCCTGGTTGCGGTCGCGGATGCCGGTGCGGATGTCGTTGATGTATTCGAGCGAAGGCGACTGCCGCTCTATGTAGTCGGAGTATGTGCGTCCGAAGTAGAACGAGCTGTTGAAGTTGAGCACCAGCATCTGCCTGCCGGGAAAATTCTGCTGCCAGTAAAGCGAAAGTCCAGGAGTAGTGCCCTGACTGCCCTGTATGTCGGAGAGCAGAATGTCGTCAGAGCCGTCGCTCAGCGAGAGAAGGCCGTCGTAGCGGGTGCGGTCGTTGAATTTTCTGTTCAGGCCGAATTCGACCATCAGCACGGTCGTGTCAGGCTTAATATAGCTGTATGATGCCCAGGCGTTGCCGAAAGTATTGTCGAGGCAGCCCCCGCGTGATGTCTCGCGGCGCGTAAGCGACAATCCGTCGGGATGTGTGAAGGTCTCGTAATAGTCGCGTGAGCCTTTGACGCGGCGTGTGAGCTTAAAATTTGCACCGGCTTCCCATTGCGACGGACCGCTGTTCAGCTTGACATCGGCCATATAGAAGCCCCACGCCTCGTTGAGAGCCGGGCGGGCGACGGTCTGCAGCGAGCCGCCGACTGACGGATTCGTGACGATGATGTTAAGGACATATGCTGCGCCTCCATATCGCAGGCCGGGATTGTCGATCCATTCGACGCGCTTGATCGTCTCGGGAAGGAGGGCGCGGACCTGATCGACGGTCGATTCGCGTCCGTTGATTCGGATCTGTACCGACTGGCCGGCTGCCTGGACCTTGCCGAGCGCGTCACTGACCGTCAGAGTAGGTATCATCAGATTGTTAAGCAGCTGCATTCCGTTGCTGGAGTGTTCGACTGCCGATCTCGAGGGGTGGTACACATCCATGTCGGACTTGCGGATCACGCGGGGGGCCTCAATTACCACTTCCTGCAGTTCTTCTACTTTTACGGAATCCTGCTGCCCGGACTGGGCGAAGCAGATCAGCACACTGAGTATGGTAAGAAGTACCGTGATGATTTGTCTCATTTGTATTTTTATGCTTTAAAAATTCGACGCAAAGTTACACACTCGTCATCTATATGACGTCAACATATGTTGAAATGTGACAGAACGACAGATTTTTTTTAGCATTGGCCGTCTTTTCCCGAACAGAAGTAATTAATGACAATCGTGATAAGAGTCAGAATTTCCGATGCAGGAATGGCAGCCCACAGGCCGTCGGCGCCGAAGGCAACGGGCAGTAAGCAGAACATGGGTACCAGGACAACGGCTCCACGCATCAAGGTGAAGAGCATAGCTTTCAATGCCTTCTCAATACTCTGGTAATATCCTATGAATGATATGTTCACAGCAAAGAAGAGGGCACAAACCGCATAGACCGGAAGACCGGAGGAGGCCAGGCGCCCGGCCTCACATTCCGGCGAAATGAACATCGACACAATGCCTCGCGCAAAAAATGCGATGGAAAGGAAGGACACGGTGCCGCACAGAGCCGCGACGCGAATACTCAGCGCGAATGTGCGTGCGACCCGGCCGAAAGCGTTCGCTCCGTAATTGTAACTTATGATCGGCTGAGCGGCCTGCGCCACCGCATTGCTCATCATGAATATCAGCGGAAACAGATAGCAGGCAATGCTGAATGCGGCGACACCGGCCTCGCCGTAATACTTCATGAACATATAGTTGCCTGTAAGCATCATCACTGACATCGCTATCTCGGTGACGAAAGCCGACGAGCCGATGCGCATCTGATGCCAGATGTTGCGAAAGAAGCCGCCGGCGCTCCAGATGAACTTAATTACATATGAGAAGCGCAGAAATTACATCAGCACCATCATGCCCCCGAGGGCGATGCTTGCTGATGTGGCTATGGCCGCGCCCTTCACACCCATACCGCACGGAAACACCAGCCAGTAGTCGAGGGCTATGTTGATGACTGCCGGAATGATATTGCACAGCATGGCATACTTCGGCGATCCGTCGAGGCGGATCACCATCATGCCGATACATTCGAAGCAAAGGAAAAACATCCCCGGGATGAGCCAGAGAAGGTAATCGAGAGCATGAGGCATCAGTTCGGGCGAGCATCCGAGCAACTCAGCCGTACCGCCCGGAAACAGGGCAAGCGACACCATAAGCGCAAGCATCGCGACAGAGGAAAACACACATGCCTGAGTGACGCTTACCGCGGCTCGCCGGCCTGCGTTCTGAGCCAGCGCGATGCCCGCCACGACCGACGAACCGATGCCGAACATCAGGCCGCAGCCCGTTACGATCATATACAGAGGCGCTATTATGTTGACGGCCGCTATGCCCCCGGGGCCGACGCCGCGGCCCACGAATATGCCGTCGACTATTGTGATGAGCGCGTTAAAAATAAGTCCCAGCAAAGTAGGGAAGAACAGCCGCGAGAAAAGGCTCCCTATCTTGCCATGGGCGTAGTCAAGTCCGGTCTTTTCGATATTCTCCATATTATGATAAACAGTATAAAAAAAGACGGATAAAACACCGGGCGCACCCGACATCTTATCCGGCCAGAATAGTTGCGACTATCGGCCCTCCGATGAATCGGCCGCAAAGGTAGCAATTTTTCATGAAATTTGCGCAAAAATGACAAGACATTCAAAAGAAAACTGAAATAGTAGAAATTTTTTGCTTAAATTTGCAGAGAAATTCAGCAATAAAAATGATAGATCTGACGATACCCCTTGCGCTCTTTGATGCCGCCGGATTCTTCCAGTGGTTTGTGGAAAATGCCAATTATTGGTTTGTATTCATATTCATGGTCATCGAAAGCTCGTTCATCCCGTTCCCGTCGGAGGTGGTCGTGCCGCCGGCAGCCTATCTGGCCTGTACGCGCGACGACATGAACGTGTTCGGAATCGTCATGGTAGCCACAGCCGGCGCTATTGTCGGAGCACTTATCAACTACTATCTGTCGCTGTGGATCGGACGTCCGCTGGTATATAAGTTCGCCAACTCGCGCTTCGGCCACGCGTGCCTGATCAATCCCGAGAAAGTCGAGAAAGCCGAGAAGTATTTCGACAGGCACGGAGCCGTCTCCACATTCATCGGCCGACTGATCCCGGCCGTGCGCCAGCTGATCTCGATCCCGGCAGGCCTGGCCCGCATGAACGTGCTGATGTTCATCATCTTCACAGGTCTCGGCGCGCTGGTCTGGAATGCTGTCCTGGCCGAGGCGCTTGTTGCCCCAGACGTAGATCGCGCCGTTTTCGTCGAGCGCGACGATATGGTCATAGCCTGCCGCAACGTTGACGATCTTTGCGTTCTGAACCT
>CAJJQT010000239.1 GCA_905193995.1 uncultured Porphyromonadaceae bacterium
CGGCGGCAAACTCGGGCTGCGCCTCGCACAGGTCTCGCAGGATCTCTTCGATCATGAGCTTGGTGCGACCATAGGGATTCGTGGGCGTTCCCGTCGGCATGTCTTCGGTGAGCGGCAGCGACACAGGTGTGCCGTAGACGGTCGAAGAGCTCGAGAAGATAAGCTTGTTGACGCCGCACTCCTTCATGGCCTGCAGCAGCGTCACCGTACCCGCGATGTTATTGTCGTAGTAGAGAAGCGGTTTTTCGACCGATTCGCCGACGGCCTTGAGCCCCGCAAAGTGGATCACGGCGTCAATCTCGTAATCCCTGAGCGTCGCAATGAGTTTTTCCTTGTCGCGAATATCACCTTCAACGAAGGCCGGTTGCGTGCCGGTGATTGTTTCAACGGCGTTGACCACTTCGGGCTTGCTGTTGGAAAGATTGTCGTATAGCACTGCCGTATGGCCGGACTCGATCAGACACACAGCCGTATGAGAGCCGATGAAACCCGTGCCGCCCGTCAAAAGTACATTCATGAAATTTCGACGTCAAAATCTGCCGCATGCAGCGACAGAACAGCGCGTCGCCTCCGTCGTATTGGGTTAAGGAAGTGTTCGGGTAGCAAGTATACGGAGGAAATGCCGACCTCTCGCAAAATGGCCGGCGAGGCGGCCGTTTTGCGCAGGCGTCGGCTACCGGCTATTTTTCAAGGCCGACCAAGTAGGCCGAGTGTCACACATCATATAAATCCGCGAGGAAACCCGCGGCTTTAGCCGCGTGAGGAATCGCGGCTCTAAAAATGATAATATGTGTCCATGCTGGAATTAGTTTTTAATCGGAATTGTGTTTACCAGACTGCATACCATGTGGTATGGTGTCCCAAGTACCGAAGATCAGTATTGACGGGAGCTGTTGCCGATTCTTTGCGTCTTCTCTTAACAGAAGTGTGCAACGAAAACGGCTGGGTGATTCTGAGTCTGGAAATTCAGCCCGATCACATCCATCTGTTCGTCAGCATACCTCCCTCGAAAGCTGTTTCGGACGCCGTTAAAAAGCTAAAGGGAACTACGGCACGCAAGTTATTCCTTCAGCACCCCGATTTGAAAAAACAACTTCGGGATGGGCATCTTTGGTCTCCATCCTACTATGTAGGCTCAGCTGGCAAGGTCAGCGCAGAAACGATAAGGCAGTACATTGAAAGGACTGAACACATCAGAGGACGCAGGTAGTCTGGTAGAACGTTCCAAGGACGTTCGTACCGCTTGTGTTGTCCTGGACATGGACAGCGATGCCTTTGAAAAATTGCAGCGCACCCAAGCACTCTTTCGTCGCGCTTGCAATTTGCTCGTTGATATTATCCGAGAGGACCCAGAAAAGAAGCTGCGCCTGTGGCAGCGTTTCAACCTGCACCACGCCGGCTACTACCGCGTACGCGAAGCTGTACCGGAACTGGGTGGCAGCTCGTCTGCAACGCTGTGCGAGCCGTTTCTGCTGCATACAAGACCCTGCTGTCCAACAGTCCCAAATACGTAAAGGACAAGAATCTGGAGTTGCCGAAAATCGTTTTTAAAAATGTCGGCATCCATCTGGACGCGCGTACTTTGACATTTTCGAAAGATCGCACCACAGCTACCGTCTTTACAAGCCGGAAGCGCGTCTCGGTGCGCCTCTGCCCCGGAACTTTTCAACAAGACATTTTGTCGAACGGCAAGTGGCGTGAGTGTAATCTGGTCTACAAAAAAGGACGAAAAGGCACCAAGGGAAGCTGGCAGCTGCATATCGCTGTCGAGCGTGATCTCAAATTGCCAAGTTTGAAGAATCTCAAAAAGGAGGAAATTCTCGGAGTTGATGTCGGTGAAAACAACATGGCAGCCACTTCGGACGGCAGTCTGTTCAAAGCCGGCAAATTGAAAAATGACCGCGATAAGTATTTGAGTCACAGAGCTCGTCTTCAGCGCAACGGTTCGCGTAACGCCAAACGGAAGTTACGCCAAATCTCAGG
Source organism: uncultured Porphyromonadaceae bacterium (assembly GCA_905193995.1). Lineage (GTDB taxonomy): Bacteria > Bacteroidota > Bacteroidia > Bacteroidales > Muribaculaceae > CAG-873. Next base: position 1,984 of record CAJJQT010000239.1, read on the forward strand.
CCGAGAAAGACGACACGTGGAACACATCAACCACAATGTCAGCAAGACAATCGTTGAAAAAGCCTCACAAAGCGGCAAGCGGCTGATCGTATTGGAGGATCTCACGCACATTCGCGAGAGAATCAAGGCCGGACACAAGGTGCGGGCCAGACTGCACCGATGGCCGTTTCGAGAGCTGCAGCAGATGATTGTCGACAAAGCCTCACGATTGGGGATGAGGGTAATGTTTGTGGATCCGAGATATACGAGCAAGACGTGTTCGGCGTGCGGTGCAATCGGAAAGAGAAAGAAGCACCGGTTCGAATGTCACTGTGGTTACCGAGCGCACAGCGACCTGAATGCAGGTCGAAATCTGCACGGTCTGGGCTATCTGCTGATGACCCAGGGGCCGGACGTAAACAGGCCTAATGCGACATTACGAATGTGATAGTTGCAAAGCCTGCGACTTTAGTCGCGGGTTGTTTACCTACTAGTGAGAATACCAAGCTCAAGCAGAGCGGCATCTACAGCGTTAAATACCGCCGTTGAAGAAATTGTCGCCCCCGAATAGGCGTCAATCATCGTTCCTTCGCCGCCCGCCTTATTTGTAATCTTGGAAGCGCCGATAAACTGACTTAAATGCTCCTCAGTCATCGCGTTTGTACCGAGGTTTGGCGTCTCGGAATGATTTGTAATTTTTACTCCTGTAATTTCGCCGTCAGCGTTGATACCTGTCATAACCTCAACAACACCGCTAAATCCATTGGCGCCTGCCGTAATAACAAGCCCTGCGCCGTTCTCGGCCTGATATACTTCGGTTACTCCCTCTACAAGCGTAATATCCTCCATAGGAAGAAATACATCACCCTCAGGAAGCACTTCGCCTCTTGTGCTGCCCGCAGCCTCAAGAGCTCTTTGATCTATAATAGGCTTTGTCACCTGATATGTACCTGTAAGCAATGCTGTTGCCGCAAGACATATTACAAGCAGCACTATTGTAGGTGCAAATAAATCTTTAAACTTCCCGTTCATCAGTTTGCACCGCCTTTCTCTGCCTTAGGCTTTCTCATTGTGAGACTGTCTATATGAGGCGTAAGAATGTTCATAAGAAGTATCGCAAACGATACTCCCTCAGGATATGTACCATATACTCTTATCACTACCGTAAGAAGACCGCAGCCGATACCGAATATAATTTTTCCGACTGTCGTCTTAGGAGATGTTGTCGGGTCAGTCGCCATAAATATAGCTCCAAGCATTACGCCTCCCGCGAGAATATGGAAAACCGGATCGAGTCCGAGCGCCCATGTAAATACGAATACCGTGCCAATATAAGCTACCGGAATTGCCGGTGAAATTACTCTCGTCACA
>CAJJQT010000240.1 GCA_905193995.1 uncultured Porphyromonadaceae bacterium
TTTGCAGCACGATTGCACAATCATCCTTTATTTCTAAATTCTAAATTTTAAATTTTTAATTCTAAAAAATCTGCCTATGAAGCAAAATCGAGTTAATCAACACGCGTTCATAATCTTTTAAACTATAGGAGACATACCCATGACTTAGCAATGTTTCAATACCACCGGATCGGGAAATCGGCCTGAAAAAATTGACGGCATGAATCCCAAATCGAACATTGACATTTTTGAAATTCAAACATCATTATTGTAGCCTTCGCCTTGATGCTGCTGCTTTCTGTTCTCTTTAGCCCTCTTTTGTTCTTTTTATTTCTTCTGTTCTTCTGTCTGTTCTTTTGTCTTCTGTTGGTCGGCTCGCAAAATTTTCTTAAATTTGCAGCGAATTTTATAAAATTCCTGAATCAGATGACTCTTAAGCTGAAAAAAGGGCTCAATCTGGCGCTCGAAGGCGCTGTAGGGCCCGACAGTACCGTGAAAAATGTCGAGCCGGTGACATGCGCCGTCGTGCCCGACGACTTTCCCGGCTTTACACCGAAACTTGATGTAAAAGAGGGCGATACCGTCGAGGTTGGCTCGCCGCTGATGCACGACAAGGCATGCCCCGACCTGCGCCTCGTCTCGCCCGTGAGCGGCAAGGTCAAGGCCGTTGTCCGCGGCGAGCGCCGCAAGATACTCCGCGTGGTCGTCGAAAACGACCGCAAGGCCACGGCCGCCCGCTTCGACACCTCGCTGCCCGTTGCCTCGCTGCTGGCTCAGTCGGGCCTGATGGCCATGATCCGCCGCCGCCCGTTCGACGTAGTGGCCGATCCGACCCGGACTCCCCGCGACATATTCGTGACCGCCATGGACACCGCGCCGCTGGCCGTATCGCCGGCATCGACGCTCGGCAAGGATGCCCCCCAGGCCCTGGCCGCCGCCGTCAAGGCCCTCGCGACCCTCACCGCCGGCAAGGTCTATATAAGCCACGGCGCCGACTGGAAGTTCGGTCGGGGTCGAGGGTCCGCATCCCGCCGGCAACGTAGGCATTCAGATCGCCAACATCGCTCCGATAAACAAGGGCGAGACCGTCTGGGCGCTCGACATCGTCACATTATATAAGATAGGCCGCCTGCTGCTCACCGGCGAGATCGACCCGCGCGTCACCGTAGCCGTCACCGGTCCCGAAGTCTCGGACCCCGCGCTCGTGACTACCGTGGCCGGAGCCGACATCAAGGCCCTGACTGCCGGTCGCCTCAAGGACGACGGCCGCCATCAGCGCATTATCAGCGGCAACGTCCTGACGGGCACCGCCGTCAGCGAGGCCGACGGCTATCTGCGCTGGCCCTACCGCCAGGTGACCGTCATCGCCGAGGGCGACGACGTCGACGAGTTCATGGGCTGGGCATCAGTCGCCCCGTCGAAGATGAGCGTCCACAGCGCGCTGCCCCTGCACGGCCTGCGCCGCCTCTTCAGCCCCGACGCCCGTCTCAACGGCGGCCGACGCGCCATGATCATGAGCGGCGAGTACGACAAGGTGCTGCCGATGGACGTCATGGCCGAGTATCTGCTCAAGGCCATCATGTCGCACAATATCGACGACATGGAGGCCCTCGGCATCTACGAGGTGGCCCCCGAGGATCTGGCCCTGTGCGAGTTTGTCGATACCTCGAAGCTCCCCGTGCAGCAGATCGTGCGCGACGGCCTCGACTACCTGCGCAAAGAAACCGAGTGATAATACTCCAGGAGTAAACCAATCAAAAAAAATCAAGCAATGAGCAAGTTGCGAAAATATCTCGACCGCATCGAACCGAATTTCCGCCCCGGCGGCCGCCTCGCCGCCCTGGAATCGGTCTTCGACGGCCTCGAGACCTTCCTGTACACGCCGCGAACCACGTCGGCGCGAAAGCTTACAACCCATATCCACGACAGCATCGACTCCAAGCGCACGATGATCATCGTCATCCTGGCCCTGATGCCGTGCTTCCTCTTCGGCATGTACAATGCCGGCTATCAGCACTGGCTCGCCGCCGGAGCGTCGGACTTCCCCTTCTGGTCGCTGATGCTCTACGGCTTCCTGGCCATCCTGCCCAAGGTCATCGTCACATACGTCGTAGGCCTCGGCATTGAATTCATCGTGGCTCAGATACGCCACGAGGAGATCCAGGAGGGCTTCCTCGTCACGGGCATCATCCTGCCGATGATCTGCCCCGTGGAGGTGCCGCTGTGGATGCTCGCCGTAGCCACCGCCTTCGCCGTGATCTTCGCCAAGGAAGTGTTCGGCGGGACTGGCTACAACATCGTGAACGTGGCCCTTACGGCGCGTGCGTTCCTCTTCTTCGCCTATCCGGCCAAGATGTCGGGCGACGCCGTATTCGTCGCCGCCGGCAAGATGCTGGGCTTCGGCCCCGCCGTGCCCGACGGCTTCACCTGCGCCACCCCCCTGGGTCAGATTGCCACCTCGACCGGCGACGCCGCCCCCGTGCTGACCGGCATCGGCGGCCACGCCATATCGGCCTGGGACGCTTTCGTAGGCCTGATCCCCGGCTCCTTCGGCGAGACCTCGGTAGTCTGCATCCTCATCGGCGCAGCAATCCTGCTGCTGACCGGCATCGCATCGTGGCGCATCATGCTCTCGGGCGTCGCAGGCGCCCTGGTCATGGGATGGATCGCACATACGTTTGCCACTCCGACCTATCCGGCTTCGTTCCTGACTCCGCTCGACCAGCTGCTCTACGGCGGATTCGCATTCGCCATCGTCTTCATGGCCACCGACCCAGTGACGGCCGCCCGCACCACCGCCGGCAAGTACGTCTACGGCTTACTGATCGGCGTGATCGCCGTCCTGATCCGCACATACAACAACGGCTACCCCGAAGGCGCCATGCTGGCCGTGCTGCTCATGAACGTATTCGCGCCGCTGATCGACTACTGCGTGGTGAACGCCAACAAGCGCCGTCGCCTCGCCCGTCTAACCTCTAAGTCTTTACAGTCATGAACAGGCAGAGCAATCTTTACACCGTCATCTACATCATCGTCATGGTAGTGGTGGTCGGCGCCGCCCTCGCTTTCACTTCCATGTCGCTCAAGGACCGCCAGAACGAGAATATGGCGGCCGACAAGATGCGTCAGATACTGGCTTCGGTCCACGTGGTGCCCGAGGCATCCGAGGTGATCCCGAGTTATGAGAAGTATATAACCGACAGCTATGTGGTCGACGCGGCCGGCAAGCGTGTCGATGGCGACGCTTTCGCCGTCGACGTGGCCGCTCAGAGCAAGCTGCCTGCCGCCGAACGCCTGCTGCCCGTCTACGTGGCTACGATGGCCGACGGC
>CAJJQT010000241.1 GCA_905193995.1 uncultured Porphyromonadaceae bacterium
GGGTGGAGCCGAGCAGGGCGGCCGCGGCCAGGGCGCCGGCTGCGGCATCGGCGCTCGGGGCGATGTCGTAGTAGCGGTTCTGGCGGTGGTGGCAGTTGAGGCACTCATATTCGCGGACACCGCGGCCGGAGGCTGAGGCAGTGGGCCGGCGCATGATGCGGTCGACGCGGAGTACGGCGGTGCGGGCGTGGCAGTTGTCGCACTCGGTCATGGGCGAGCGGTGGTTGACGTAGGCCAGGATGTCGGTCTCGCCGCAGCGGGGGCAGAGCCACACGTCGTAGTCGACGGATCCGACGCGCTCCTCGAGGTCCTGGGCGGGGGTGAGGTAGTCGTTGTCGTGGACTTCGTCGACCTTGCGCATGGGTGTGCCGCAGTTGGGACAGTCGCGGCGGTAGTTGCGCCAGCGGCCCAGAAGGATGCAGAGCGGGACGGAAGCGACGGCCGGAATGCCGAGGCCGAGGAAAGTGAGAGCGAGATATATCGGGCGCCAGGACTCGAGGGCCACGTACCGGTCGTAGCGGCTGCGGCCGCGCAGGGCGAAGAGCTTCAGGAGGAGCATGGCGAGCATCACGGCGGCCATGGCCACGCACAGCGAGAGGTAGATGGCGAAGGCGTCGTCGCCGGCGCCGTCGGATGCGGCGCCGGCGTCTGCGTCGGGCAGAGTGGAGAGGTATTCGGCCGAGTGTTCAGGGTTCTGCAGGATATTGCAGATGAGGCTGACGGCGGCGAGGGTGCCGGCGCCGTAGCGGCCCTCGCGGAATTCGGGCGCCATGGTGCCGCGGATGATGCGGCCGCAGGTGATGTCGGGGAGGACGCCCTCGAGGCCGTAGCCGGGGCGAATGGTGGCCTTGCGCAGGTCGCGGACGATGAGGATGAGCAGGCCGTTGTCCTTGTCGGTCTTGCCCAGCCCCCAGTGTTCGAACAGCTCGGTCGCGAAAGCGTCGGGATCCGCGGGATCGATGTTGTCGACGGCCACGACCATGGCCTCGACGGAGGTGGTGCGGCGCAGGGCCTCGAGACGCGCGCTGATAGCAGCGGCGTCGGTGGCGCCGATGATGCCGTCGGGGTCGGCGACGAAGTCGCGGCGGTCGGCGCGGTGAACGTCGGGAATCTCGTCGACGGTGTAGGTCGCGGCAAAGGCGGCCTGCAGGGCTACGAGCAGGGCGGCCAGGGCGATGGTAATGCGTAATCTCATCTTAATATTGGGCTTCCGAGGGGTGTTTCAGGTAGTACTGGCGCAGGATCTCCTCGATGTTGAAGTAATAGCCGTCGGGCTGCTTGTCGTCCTTCTTGTTTATGAGGACATAGTCGTAGTAAGGTACGCGGAACTCCTGCTCGCGGATGGTGACGCCCTTGAGGTTGAGGAAGTCGTACTCGTCGTGGGGATAAACGACGATCCAGGCGTTCTCGGGGTCGAGACCGGTGCCCGACGAGGCTATGACCAACAGCAGATGGTTGAGCTTGTACTGCCAGATGCGGGCCAGGTCGAGCTTGCCGTTCTGCTCGTAGACGAAGATGCGGTTGGTGAGCTGGCGCAGGTTGACGGGGTCGTCGGCCAGCACCTTGAGGGCGTGGTCGAGGATCTGCTTGCGCTCCGAACGCGACCACTGCGTTTTGTTGAACAGCGGGGCGAGGGCCGTCTGGGCGGCGGCATCGGGGGCCGGGCGGTAGGGATCATAGTCCTCGAGGAAGAAGGTGCCGTAGTAGAAGTACTGGAATTCGGCGGGCGTCATCAGGGTGTCGTTGGCCATGAACGACTTGAGCAGCTTGGGATAGTAGTAGGGCGAGTTCTCGTCGGTGGTGGCCAGTCGGATGGCCTCGAGGTCGGGACGCCCGAGCGAGGGCCTCGCGGCCGACGCAGCGGCTGCCGCGACCATTGCGATCAGGGTTATGACGGCATATAGGGTCTTTTTCATTTGATCATGAGCAGTTGGGCGAAGATGAGCATAATGATTGAGAAGTTGACCAGCGCGGGCAGGGCTACGGCGGCGAAGGCGTCGATGCGCCGCGGCTCGCCGCTGCGGCGACCGGCGGGGGTGTGGCCGTAGGCTTCGTAGCCGAGGAAAGCGCCGACAGCACCGGCGACGATGACGGCGGCCTCGCTGCCCAGGGCCAGACCGATGACCGAGCCGCATAGGGTGCCTCCGACGGTATATAGGGTGCGGACGCGCGACATGGCCGCGGAGCCTACCATGTACCGGATGGCGAGGGCTAAGGCCACGGCCGCGCCCCAGAACCACAGCTGCGACGGCGAGAAGGCCACCAGGCCGCTGCTCCAGGCCACGATCATGGCCAGGAAGGCCACGGCCGCGGCCGGCAGGCGCTTGAAAAAGGCCATCACGATGGCCGCTCCGCCTAAAAGGGAAGCCGCCGAAAGAATTGCTATGGGCAACATGGTGAGCATAATCTTTTTTAATCAGAACAAGCCCGCTGCGCGGCAGGTTTCCACAAAGATAGGTATAAATCGCGAGCGGCCGCCCCATTTTACGATAAATTAACAAAAAAGCATGGAGAGCAGGCCGCGAAGGCGGGGACGCCTTCGCTCCACTCCAAACTTAAAATTTGTTAAATTATAGTACTTGGTATTGCAAAGTACTTGGCGAAGGCTTAACTTTGCGGCGTCATTCGTTCCCGCGGCGCGGGGACATAAAGGAAAGAACAATGAATATCGACAATCTGAAATCGCAGATGCGCAAGGGCATGCTCGAATACTGCGTGCTGCTGATCCTGCGCGAGCACGAGGCGTACGCCACCGAGCTGATCTCGCGGCTGAAGGAGGCGCGGCTGATCGTGGTCGAGGGGACGCTGTATCCGCTGCTGACGCGCCTGAAAAACGACGGTCTGCTGGCCTACAAATGGGAGGAGTCGACGGCCGGACCGCCACGCAAGTACTACACACTGACCGAGACCGGCCATATATTTCTCGAACAGCTCGACCAATCGTGGCAGGAGCTGAACGCGACAGTCAATCACCTGAAAACAACCGAACAATGAAAAAGAATTTTCCGATAAACATCAACGGGCTGATCTTCAATATCGACGAGGATGCCTACACGAGGCTGAAAACCTATCTGGAGCAGCTGCACAACGCCTTCCCCGGTCCGGAAGGCGACGAGACGGTGGCCGACATCGAAAGCCGCATCTCAGAAATATTCGCCGAGCGCGCCGGCGGCCGCGGCAACATCGTGACGCTCGACGACGTGAACACCGTGATCGAGCGCATGGGGCGCCCGGCCGACATCGCCGGGGACTGCGCGGGTGAGGCCGAAGGGGCTGTGCCGCCGCCATACGAAGGAGGCACTT
>CAJJQT010000242.1 GCA_905193995.1 uncultured Porphyromonadaceae bacterium
CGCCGATGACCAGAACGTAGACCTCGGACAGGCTGTCGGGGCGGGCGGACGCGGCACGGAAATCGAAGCCGGCCGATGTGCGGGGGTAGTTGCGGGTCTTTTCGGTGCGTACGGCGGCCGTGACGGTATTGTGGATGACGTTGGCCGGAAATATGTCGCGGACGGCGCTGTAGGTCGGCAGGAAAATGTAAGCCGCCGCCATGGCCGCCAGACCGGCGGCAAGGACTGCCAGGCCGCATCGGCGGCACACAAGCACGGCGGCCCATACGAGCGGGATCAGATAGAGTACGATCACGGTCATGATGGCGAGCGAGAGGTTACCGAGCAGCTCGGTGGCCTCGCCCACATTGGTGGTCACGACGTTGAGGAACATGTCGACGGCTATGATCGACTCGCCGTAGAGATACAGCAGCACGACCTGGAAGGCGGCGTAGAATATCAGCGGGAACATCAGCAGGGCGGTACGGCCCGTATTGCGCGAGAGCCCCATTAGCCACAGATAGAGGCCGAAGGGCAGCAACACGTTGGCTGTCTTCTCGAGCCAGTTGCTGTAGTCGGTGATGTCGAGTACGATATTGGGTATTATAAGGGCGCAGGGAAGCACCCACAGCAGCACTGCCGGGTCGAATATCTTCAGTGCCTGCCGGGTGTCAGAAAGCTTCATTGATGTTGAATATTATGCCGGTCTGCCGACGACCGAAACCGATGTCGACCCTGACGTTAACGTTTTTCTTGAATTCCCAGCGGTAGCCTATGCCGGCGTTGGGCAGCAGGCGGCGCAGGCGGATGTCGGCCGGCCGGGAGAAGACCGATGCCACGCCGAGCCACACGACGGCCGAGTTGCGCCGCCACACGTGCTGGCGCAGTTCGGCGCAGAAATCAGCCTCCGACTTGTCGCGGTAGCGGCCCTCGAAGTATCCGCGCATATTATGGCTGCCGCCGATGTACGACATCATGCCCCAGGGCGTGTCGCCCCAGGTTATGCGCCAGTGGAGCTGCGCGGCCAGCACGCCGCCGTGCCACACCGGAGCGTAGCCGGCGAGGGTTATCTCGTTGACGCTGTAGCCGTGGCGGTTGCCCATCCAGCGGGCGTCTAAGGTCTGATCCATGCGCACTACCGCGCCGCGCGACGGGGCGGTAGTGTTGTCGCGTGTGTCGTAGCGGACAGATACGCCAATGCCGTAGCTGAACAGGCGGCGCGGCAGCCCGGCCCAAAGCTGAGGGTGTTGAAAATCGCGTGCGTGGACGTAGTTGAATGTCATCACCGGCCCCAGGTAGAAATGGCTGCCAAGATTACGGGCGAAGATCACCCTGGCGTTCGAAGCAAGATATTTGTATTTCGATTCGTTGGCGTCATTCTCACATTGGTCAAAGCCGATACCCCAGTATTTTGTGTCGATGTAGGAATAGTCGACCTCATACGACAGGCGGTACACGTCCTTGGGCGATATGTGTTCGCCACTGACGGTCAGCGTGAAATGTGCGGCAGTGGTGGCATCGGCCTTGATCGAAAGGTTCGACGGGGCCAGCGCGGTGTCCTGCGGATTGGTGGTGTAGATGCCCGAAGCGACAACGCCGACGCCGAACTTTGAATCGGTCGAATAATGCGGGCCGCCGATGAAGCTGAAGTCCATCCGGCCTGTGGGCCGTGACTTGTTTGACTCGTTGAAGTAATTGATTACCCGCTGGATCAGTCCCGGACGCTTCTCGACCCTGACGATAGCCGTATCGGCTGCCTGCGCCGTATCGCCAGGCGCGGCAGACGTAGCTGAAGCCAGAACGGCTATTGGCAGAGCTATCGTCATAGTCAGGAATTTTCTAAACATGATGAATTTGTCTTTGCAAAAATAACAAAAAAATGTCGTACCTTTGTTTGCTGATTGGTAAAAAATGACAACAACCGCGAAAAAAGTATGTGTTTTTCTTGCCGACACCTTATTTAAAAGGGGCGTCAGGCGTGTTGTCGTATCGCCCGGCTCGCGCAACACCCCGCTGATCGTCGCCTTTTCGCGGCATCCCGGTCTGGAAGTTTTTTCGGTGGTCGACGAGCGTTCGGCCGCGTTCATCGGCATCGGGATGGCCAGGGCGTCCGCGCGGCCGGTCGCCGTCTGTTGCACGTCGGGTACGGCCGGCCTTAATTTCGGTCCTGCGGTTGCCGAGGCGTATTACAGCTCCGTTCCGCTTATTGTCATCACGGCCGACCGGCCCGCCGGACTTGTCGCGCGCCGCGCTCCGCAGACTATTGTTCAGCCAGGCATCTACGCCGGATTCATCAAGAGCTGTGTGGACATCGCCTGCGAGGACGGCTCTGATGCATTCATCCGCGACGCTGTTTCGCGCATGGATTCGGCGGTCGCTATGGCGGCCGAGGGTGACCGCGGCCCGGTACACATCAATGTGCAGCTTGCAGCTCCGCTGGGCCAACTGGCCGAATTCGAACCATGCGATCTCGACGTTGTGGCGGATGCCCCCTATGCTGTCCCGTCAGAATTTGACAAATCCAAGTATGCCGGGCGGACGTTTATCTTTGTCGGGGCCGGGGCGAATGTCAGCAAGAATATTTTGAGACAAGCTTCCGAATTGCCCGGAGTTGTTGTTTTCGCCGAATGCTATACCGGCTTTGCACAGACAGGCGATAGCATCATTTCAAACGTCGGCCCGGCTTTGGCAGCCGGTCTGCAGCGGAGTGGGGCGCCACGGCCGCAACGGGTCATCAAGGTCGGCAATTCGCTGCTTTCCAAGACGTATTACGACCGGTTCGACAGCGAGGCAATTTGTGTCAACGATGATGCTTCGCTGGCCGCCCTGCTTCCATATGGCTATGCCGATGGTGCGTATTTCAAAACATACTGGTCCGAATGTTCCCGCAAGGTATATTCGGATGCATTAAGGCTGGCCGCCAACGCGCCCTGGTCGCAGTTAAAGGCTACTGATGCGGTCGTGTCGCGATGCGCACGCTGCAACGTCCAGATCAGCAACGGCATGAGCATCCGCTATGCGCAGATCTTCGACTGGCGCCGCGCCGAAAGCGTAGGCTGCAACCGCGGCGTGAGCGGCATCGACGGATCGGTATCGACGGCAATCGGTTTTGCCGCAGTTTCTGAACGGCCGACGGTGCTGATTACCGGCGACATGAGCTTCCAGTACGACATGGGGGCGCTCGCCACAAACTTCATCCCCGACGATTTCGTCATTATCGTCATGAACAACCGCGGCGGAGGCATTTTCCGCTACATTGATACAACCAGGCAACTCGACGAACTCGAGCCGCTGATTTCCGGCCCTGTGAATCTTCCCGTC
>CAJJQT010000243.1 GCA_905193995.1 uncultured Porphyromonadaceae bacterium
CGATCATGGAGTGGAACCTGGAGACGTGGACGCAGGAGCCGTTCCGCACGGCGTTTGTCAGGCAGTTCGAGATCTATATCCGTCTGAGCTGCCGCGAGGTCGACCGCCTGCCGCAGGCGCAGACCGAGTCGGAGAACGACCGGCTGCAGAAGATAGTGACGGCGATAGCTCTGCAGATGCTGATCGGGGGCAAGAATCCCGAAGGGGAGTCGGCGCGGCGCAACCGCGCGCTTTTCTACCGCTACATATCGCTGCTGCGTCCGGGCAAGAGCGACGTGCTGCTCGACAAGTCGTACGCCACGCTGCTTGGCGCCCGCCTGCCGGTCGAGTTCGGCTACGACGACATCAAGGAGCCGCAGCTGATGATGACTAAGGCGTCGGTGAGCGTGGGTGGCGTCGCGGCCAAGCTGCCCACGCGCCTTTTCCGCGCCGGGAATGTCGAGATCACCGCGGGCGACGACGGCATAAGCATCAAGCGCGCGGGCGACACCGACATCACGCCCGTGCTGCCCTCCACGCTGATGCCCTGGCTCTCGCCCCAGGTATATCTCGACGGCATCAGGAGCCTCAACGGCTCGCGCATCAACAGCTTCGACGCCCACCGGCAGATGTGGAGCGACATAGAGAAGGTGCTATTCGAAAAGACCGCCAAGCCCGAGGGCGAGATGCGCGAGCGGCGCCGCGCCGAGGAAGGCGACCAGGTGGCGGTGATCATCGATCCGCGCGAGATCGCCGGCGGCGACGACCCGCAGTGGCGTTGCCGCATCGACGATCCGTCGTTTCTGCCAGGCGAGGGCTACATCAACCGCAGCGACATAGTCGCGTACAGCCTGCGCGGGCTCGATCTTGACCGCAACCGCACGATGATCGAGCAGGCCTTCCGCGACGACAGCGGCGCTCCGCTCCACTTCATTGCCACGGTCATCGGGATCGACAGCTACGGCCGCTACCGCATGTCGCTGACCGACGACGCCGCGGCCCAGGCCCCGGCGCTGCTCGACTACAACAGGACGTATCACGGCGTGGTCACCTGGGTGTCGCCGACTGAATATCTCGTGATAGGCGACTGCGGCTACGGCGTCTATCTGAGCCGCGAGGCCGACCGCGACCTGCGGCCCGGCGACGTGGTCGACTTCCGCGTGCTCGACCACAGCAATCCGGCGCATCTCGAGGGTACGATACTGGGGCTGTCGGACGACGGCGTCAAGGTCGACAAGTCCATCGCCTTCGTCAGTCTGCTCAACGGGCTGGCCGTCGTGGCCGACGGCGAACCCGGCGAATCCGAGGACGTCGACGACGGCCCCGATGAAGAAAGCCTTGCCCGCGAGGATGTCGACGAGATCGTGCAGCTGCTGCGCTTCAAGTCGCTGACCTGCTCGAAGCTGCTCAGCGCTTTCGACTATCTGCGCTACGCCCGTCTGCTGGCCCTGGCGACCGGCGACTCCGACATGGCGGCCAACCTGCTCACGCACGCGTCGCTGCTCCATCAGCATCAGTTCTATGCCTCTAACAGCCGCATCGACGCCGCCGAGCTCGAGGCACGCCGCGCCGAGGCTGCGGCGTCGCCTCTGCTTCAGATAATATTCCACCGCCTCGAGATTGTGTCGTGGCTCGGCGACAGCTCGCGCAACGAATCGCTGTGGGCCACGATCAACACGCCGCGCAACAATCTTGAGAATACTCTGGCGCGCATGGTGCTGTCGTACAACATGCTGCCCGAGGAAGGACGGCCCGACAACACTATAGCCAAAGGCCTCAAGGCCGAGATCGCCCGCCTGCTGGGCGTCAACTTCGAGCCACGGGTGCTAAAGTCGTACGGCTCGGAAAATCAGTTCGTCGAATTCAAGTCGAGCATCGTATATCCGGCCCGCAAGTCGGCTTCCGACAAGGTCGAGGCCGATCCCGACCGCCAGCAGCACGTGCTGCTGCGTACCGTCGCAGGCTTCATGAACGCCTCGGGCGGCACGCTCTACATCGGCGTCAACGACTCGACCCACTGCGAGGCCGGGCTGTTCGAGGATTTCGAATACTACAAGCGCCACAAGGGCATCATCGGGTCGAATCACTACGAGATCCGCACCCCCGACAACGTCTGCAACTTCCTGACCAACCTGGTGCGTCAGACCTGGGGCACGCTCGTCACCGAGAGCGTGCAGATCGAGCCCGATCCGGAAGCTACGCGCGATGTGATAGTGGTGAAGATCCAGCCGCGCGTCGCGCCCGTCGAGCTCGACGGCGTCATCTATGTGCGCCGCAGCGGCACCACGATGCGGCTCGACGAGAGCGAGCGGGACGAGTTCGAGCAGGAGCGCCGCGCACGCGGATACCAGCGGCGCGCGGAAGAGGCCGCCGCCCCGGCAGCCATAGCCGCTCCGCAGCCTGCCTCCCCGGCCGTACAGGCCGCTCCGGCGGTGCCTGCCCGTGTCCGCATCGCCACATCGGCCTGGCGCCCCAATGTGCTCCACGACGGCGAAGAAGGCTTCGTCGAGCCTGCCGGATACCTATACTTCACCGCGGGCAACACGCTGAGCCACTCGCAGCGCGACTTCTACCGCGAGGATGAGCTGCCGCTGGTGATGGCTTTCTCGCCCGAGGAAGCCCGGTCGGGCAGTCTGCTGCTGATGTTCGACAGCCAGCGCCTGCTGCGCGTACCACTGAGCGAGATACTCGAGAAGCCGTCGAACCGCGAGGTCAGCTATTTCCGCGAGTCACTGCCCCTGTTCGCAACGGTAGCCAGTCCCGGCGACGCCCTCAATGTATACCTGACCGACACGAAGGACAACCTCTACCGCCGCACCCTGCGCGTGAGCGAGATACCGGCCTGTCACCTTACGTCGGCACCCGAGCGCATCCTGGATATGCCGGCCGGCCCTACCGTGGCCTGCGAGCTCGTGGCGTCGCCGCAGACCGACAGCTTCGCCGCCTCGCTTGCATCGAACCTTTCAGGGCGCCAGATCGGCTACACCATGCGGTGCCAGGCCGGAAGCGACAAGGCGGCCGAACTCATCGCTGCCGACACAAAAAAGGCTTCACAACCCAAATAACCGACAATGTCAACCGAACCTTCGACCCCGCGATTCTCGATAATCACCGTGACGTACAATGCCTCCCACACCGTCGGACGCACGGTCGCCAGCGTGGCCTCCCAGACCTGCCGCGACTACGAGCATATCATCGTCGACGGCGCGTCCGTCGACGGCACCCTCGACCGCGTCCGCGAGGCCTGCACGCGCCCCGACACCCTCGTGATCCGCTCGGAACCCGACTGCGGCATCTACGACGCCATGAACAA
>CAJJQT010000244.1 GCA_905193995.1 uncultured Porphyromonadaceae bacterium
CAAGCCGCAGCTTTCGCGCCCTTAGAGGTAAACTCGATCTTGCCGTCGTTGAAGGCGGTCTCGAGGGCGTCGGCATAATCACGATCGGCGATCTGCTTTTGATACTTGGCGGTCTCGTCGTTGTACTTCGTCTGCAGGTCGGTGAGCTGCTGCTTGACCTTTTCAGCATCTTCCGCGCCGGCTTTCAGGGCCTCGAGGTCCTTGTCGCGGTCGGAGAGCTGCTGCTGCAGGGTGGCCGTCTCGGCTTTCGCGTCTTCGGCTGCCTTCTTGTGCTTTTCAATGTCGCGACCATTGATAGCAAGCACTTTGTCGGCCTGCTCGTCTGTCAGGCCCAGAGCGGTGAGTTCGTCCTTTTTCATACTGTTCCTTTCTTTGCGGTTAGGCTTTTTAGGTCGTTGCCGTGACCTGCCGCCCCGTCCTCATAGGCTGACGGGTAGCCGATATTGCGCGAGCTGCAGGAGTCGAACCTGCGTAACCACGGCTCGCATATAAAAGGAAGTCATACGGAGCTCCACGATCATCCGTATGACTTCCAAATATTAGGAGTATAAACACCAGGGTCCCCGGCAGAAAACTCGATACAGGCCGCCTGGGGCTTGTTTATGGGCGTTCTATCCGATCTGCTCGCGAGAAGAGTCTCGTTTGAGGCCGGTCTGCTTGATAAAATCACGCTGTCGAGCCTGCCAGGCACGGACTTTGGCCCGTGCCTCGTCGGTAGGCTGGCTGGCCGCCTTCATAGCGACTTCCTCGCGTTTCCATCGGCGAATACCTCGCTCGATATAGCGCTGCTGCTGCAAAGCCTCGTACTCAGTCAACTGCTGGCCGTTGTAGGTGATATTCTTTGCGGAGTAGTCCTTGAGCTGAGCTTTCGAGTAGGTTCGAGGCGCGCCCTCGACGTACGGGAAGAAGCTGTGATTGCAGTTCCAGCCGCAAAGGCCGTCGCCCGTGCCGTACCCCGTAGCCTCCTCGAAGTTTTTGTACTTCGGGTGAGAGCCCTTGCGGCAATAGATTTGCCCCTGCCACTCTTGATGACTCGGGCGAGCACCGGCGTGAGCGGTTACTTCCACAAGATCAATGTCGAGCTCGTCCATGAGCGCGAGCTGTGACTTTGCGGCGGTCTGGTTGACGCCAGTGACGACCGCGCGGCGAACAGCCGTTTCGATCGTGTCCACATGGCTTGAAGGATAAGTGATCGACTGGACGCCGGTCTGCGCGAGGTCCTTGACCGCGTTTCTGATCGCGGTATTATAGTCAAACGCCCCTGACGTGACCTGCAGCCAGGCCCGATCAAGAGCGTCTTCAAATTGCTTTGCAGCCGTGTTCGCGGTCGTGCGAGTCAGGTTGCGGAAGATTCCGCTTGTTTGCCGAAGACCACTTTGCAGCGTCTCGCGAACGCCGGCGACTGCGAGAGGGTCAACGTCGCCCATGCCTGCGGCAGCGTAGATTTTTGTGTCAGAGGTGAGCGCCTCGTCAACCGCCTGCGCCATGAGCTTTTTGAGCTCGGCCTGGGTCTTTCCTGTGAGAGCGGCGAGCTGCTGCTCGACCTCAGTCTCGAGCATACCCATCGCCCGAAGACGCTGGTGCTGATGCTGGACTGCGGGAATGTAGTAGTCGTACTTTGCGATACGTTCAGCCATATTCGCAAGAATGTCTTGCTCGATCTTCCCATAAAGCTCAACAAGAGCGTCCGGAGTAGCCGCCAGGTATTCAGGCGTCAGCATCAGCCGAGATTAAAGGGGTCCGACGTAGACTCTACGGGACACATGCTCTTCGCGACTTCTTCGGTCTCGTTGTACCATTTGACGCGGTACTCCCACTTCTGCATAAGGCCGTCGCGAACGTCCTGGCGGTCACGTTCACGCAAGGCGTCCTTATCGGTGAGAATGTTGTCGTCAAAATCGATATAAAGCTCATACTCTCCGCGGGGCGCAAGGCCGTAGAGAGTGGCGTAGACGTCAACGCCATAGACCGCGTTTTCGAGCGCAGCCTTGAAGCGATCTTCGAGCGCCTTGACTGTGTTAAACTTGCGAATCTTTGCGGACATGACCTCGGTCGCGGTCTTTTCCACAGTCGCAGGGTCGGAGAGATCGCCGTAAGCAAGACCGGTATTGAACTCAATGCGGCGCAAGATTGCCTGCAAGCCTTCATAGTAGCCGGTATGCCGAAGCGCCGGGGAGAACTCCTTGAAGAAGTCGTCCGAGTCGTACGGCATTTGAATAAAGAGCCGATCGCCGAGTAAGGGGTTCGCCTTACTGCCAGGCAGCGAGCCAGAGATCGCCTCAGGGGTGCCGATGATCTTACGCTCGGCACTCTCAAACTCATAAAGGAAACGCGCCCACTGTTCATCAGCGTCACGAATCAGGTCCTCAGTCGCGCCGCCGTAAATGGAGACGCCCAGGCTGGACGCGGTATCAATGTTGTTGCTGACAGGCGGCGTGAAGTAGCCGAAAAGCGGCTTTTCTACATTCTTGATCTGAACCTCTTCGGGAATAGTGGTCCACTCAGGAACGCGGCCAAGCTCGACCTCGCTACCTGTGATACCGTTCTCGTCAGAAGTAAACGCCTTATTGCGAATCGTATAGACGCCATTGGCGAAGTCATGGTACTCGAGCTTGACGAAGTAGCTCTTGTCGACCTTGACCGGTTGACTCTTAAACACGCCGGAGACGCAGTTATCTCCGTCGTCAAAGCGAAGAGGGATAAAGGGAGTTACCACCGCAGCCCCACAAGCGCGAAGTCCGCGCGTCATGAGAGTGGTTGCCGAAACCCCATCGAGATCGAAGTCGCCATACACAAGAATATGCTCTTCGTTTTGTATAGCCTGAGCAATTCGATCGACTGCGACATCCATGCCTTCTATCAAATAAGGATTACCCCAAACGCTCTCAAGATCGGGATATAAGAAAGCCTGTGCCGCTTCGAGCGTGTCTATACCACGAGCCACTAAGGTAGCTGCAATAAAGTGTGGTAGATCCAATTCAGTTGCAAGACGATGAACTACGGCCTCATCTGCCGTAGCTAAATTAATACGCGCATTCATATACATTCATACCTTATCGAATTATTTTTCTCACGCATTATTGTCGCACAAGAAAAGGGTTTCTCCCCGCACGAGAAACCCTTTGATGCTAAGTGGTTATGAATGTCTATCTATTGAACAAATTTTGCGTTTTCTCAAGACCTACTTTAAGCAGCGACTCAACTGCATCAGCTGCCTCAACACATGCCGCTTCGAAGTCGTCTTTAGCTTCTTTGCGGGG
>CAJJQT010000245.1 GCA_905193995.1 uncultured Porphyromonadaceae bacterium
GGAAAGCAGGCTTTCCCGGCGGCGCGTTGATGTTATGGCCGGTCGAAGATGTAAGGGGCGGTAGGAGAGGTGCCGGCGGCGATTTGCTCGGGCGTGCCCTGGGCGAGGATACGTCCTCCGTCGCGACCTCCTTCAGGTCCCATATCGATGATGCAGTCGGCGGCTCGAAGCACATCGGTGTTGTGCTCGATCACCAGAACGGTGTTGCCGCGGTCGACAAGGCGATTCAGGATAGCCAGCAGTGTCTTGATGTCCTCGAAGTGCAGCCCGGTGGTTGGTTCGTCGAGTATGAACAGGGTTCGGCCCGTATCCTTGCGGGCAAGCTCTGTGGCGAGCTTCACACGCTGGTTCTCGCCGCCCGAAAGGGTCGACGAGGGCTGCCCGAGCTTGATATATCCCAGACCGATATCCTGAAGCACCTTGATCTTCTTAAGAATCTTAGGCACGCCGGCGAAGAAGTCGACGGCCTGGTTGATGGTCATGTCGAGCACGTCGGCTATGGACTTGCCCTTGTAGCGCACTTCGAGCGTCTCGCGGTTGTAACGCTTGCCACGACACACCTCGCACGGCACAAGTACGTCGGGCATAAAGTTCATCTCGATGGTCTTGTAGCCGTTGCCGCTGCAGGCCTCGCAACGACCGCCTGCCACGTTGAATGAGAAGCGGCCGGGCTTGTAGCCGCGGATCTTGGCCTCCGGGAGCCCGACAAAAAGATTGCGGATGTCGGTAAACACGCCGGTATACGTGGCCGGATTAGAGCGCGGTGTCCGGCCCAGGGGCGACTGGTCCACCACCACGGAGGCCGTCAGGTTGTCGATGCGCTCCACCGCCGGTTTGGGATATTTTGGAAGCCGCGACCGCACGAACGCCGGGTAGGTGGCGTTCATCTGCCGCTGAGTATTGGCTCGAGAGTGCCGTTGATGAGCGATGACTTGCCCGAGCCGCTGACGCCGGCCACGCAGGTCAGCGTGCCGAGCGGCAGATGCAGGTCGACGTCCTTGAGGTTGTGTCCGGTACACCCGAGCAGATCGAGAGCGCGGCCGTTGCCTGGGCGCCGCTCGACGGGCGTCTCGATCGCGCGGGAGCCGTTGAGATACGAAGCCGTCAGCGAGTCGCTGCGCAGCATTTCGGCAGGTGAGCCTTCGAACACGACGCTACCGCCCTTGCGCCCGGCACCCGGACCGATATCCACGACATAGTCAGCCTCGAGCATTATGTCGCGGTCGTGCTCGACGACGATGATCGAGTTGCCGGCGTCGCGGAGCCGCTTGAGCGAGTCTATCAGCCGGCGGTTGTCGCGCTGATGGAGGCCGATCGACGGCTCGTCGAGGATGTAGAGCACGTTGACAAGTTCGGAACCGAGCTGAGTCGCCAGACGGATGCGCTGGCTCTCGCCGCCCGAGAGCGTGGCCGATGCGCGGTTGAGCTGAAGGTAGCCGAGGCCGACGTCGACGAGAAATTTCAGGCGCACGGTGATTTCCTTTACGATCTCGGCGGCGATGGTTCGGTCGCGGGTGTCGAGGCGGTCGAGCACGCTCGCCGACCACTCGTACAGAGCCGAGATGTCGAGGCGGCAGAGCTGCGCGATGTTCTGCCCGTCAACGAAGAAATGCAGAGCCTCGCGGTTGAGACGGTCGCCGTGACATTCGGGGCATTCGCAGCGGGTGTAGAACTGGCCGCTCCACTTCTGCGCGCCTGCCCCGGCGTCGTCGCTCTGCAGCGTCTCGATGTATTTGACCAGACCCTCATAGGAACCGAAAGTGTTGAATGTGCCGGTCGATTCGTTCTCAACTGTAAGGCGGCGGTCGGTGCCGTTGAGGATCTCGTCGAGAGCTTCCTCGGGGAGGTCGCGCACGGGCGTGCGCAGATCGCAGCCGTAGCTCTGACAGATGGCCGAGAGCTGCCAGAATATCGTAGTGTTCTTGTACTTGCCCAGCGGCGTGAATGCACCGTCGTGTATCGACAGGCTGTCGTCGGGCATGATCTTGGCCATGTCGATGATGTTGACGTAGCCGAGGCCCTTGCAACGAGGGCAGTAGCCCTGCGGCGAGTTGAACGAGAAGTTGTGCGGCGCGGGTTCGCGGTACGAAATGCCGCTGACGGGGTCCATCAGGTGCTGGGAATAGTGCGCCACGCTGTCGTGCTCGACATCGTAGACCATCAGCTCCTTGTCGCCCTGCGCAAGAGCGGCGGAGACTGTGTCGCGCAGGCGGTCGCGATCCTTCTCGCTGACGGCCAGGCGGTCGACCACGAGCTCGATCTAGTGGTTGCGGTAGCGGTCGAGTTTCATGCCGGCGGTAAGCTCGGTTAGCTCGCCGTCGACGCGCACGCGCAGGAAGCCTTTCTTAATCAGCGTCTCGAAAAGTTCCTTGTAATGGCCCTTGCGGTTCTTGACCAGCGGCGCGAGCACGTAGATGCGGCGTCCGGCAAACTGCTTCAGCACCAGGTCGACGATGCTCTCCTCGGTGTACTTGACCATCTCCTTGCCCGAAATATAGGAGCGGGCGTGGCCCGCGCGGGCGAAGAGCAGGCGCAGGAAGTCGTAGACCTCGGTGGTGGTGCCGATGGTCGAGCGAGGGTTCTTGTTGACGGTCTTCTGCTCTATGGCTATGACGGGGCTGAGACCCGAGATATGGTCGACATCCGGGCGCTCCAGATTGCCGAGCATATTGCGGGCATACGACGAGAACGTCTCGATATAGCGTCGCTGACCCTCGGCAAAGATGGTGTCGAAAGCAAGCGACGACTTGCCCGAACCCGACAGGCCGGTGATTACCGTCAGCGCATCGTGCGGGATCTCCACATCGATGTTTTTCAGGTTGTTCACCCGCGCGCCTATCACGCTCAGAGTTGTACGGTCCGTTGCTTGATCCTGCTTCATTTTACAATCCACGCTTCGTTGAACACTTTCTGCGCCGCAGTGGATCTGCGGGTGCTTTCCTTGCGCGGAACACGCACGGTGTAGGTCTTGCCGTTCTTATTGGTGAGCTTTGGCGCACGGATCCATGGATTCTCCTCACGCAGCAGCTTGTATGTGGTGCCGTGATCGGCGGCCCATTTCGCCCAGCTGTCAACAGGCCCGCAGACTTCGATCTCGTCGACCTCCCTGGGGTGATAAAGCTGATCGGCGGTCAGATAGAAGCCGTACTGCTGTGGATTCTCCATAATCATCTTCATGGCCATGACTCGGAACGGATAGCGCATCGTCTCGTTGGCGAGCCAGAGATCGAGAGCCCCTGAGGCGTCCTG
>CAJJQT010000246.1 GCA_905193995.1 uncultured Porphyromonadaceae bacterium
CGCGATGACGAAGCAGTCGGCCTCCTGCGCGAGCGACACGTGGTGTATGGGGTCGGCCGGGTCGTCGAATTCGGATATGTCGAAGCGCAGGACGTTTTCCTCACCGGCTTTGACTTCGCGGCGAACCGATACGGGACGCTTGCCGTTGGCGGCGAGGGTAAGCGTGACGGACTGAACGTCGGCGTCGCCCGGATTGAATGCCACCTCTATCGCGTCTGGAATGCTGTAGATGGCCCCGGTGCGGCGCAGGGTGATCTTGCGGCTGGGCCCGTTCTTGGTAGTGTAGGCAATGGAGAATGCCGGCTTCTCGGCCACTTCAAATGATGTGACGGTGCATGCCGAGCCAGATGTACGCCACTTCGATGCGTCGAGGTCATAGAGCAGGCTTTCGACAGCGGCGCGCGGGCACTGGACGGTGACGTCGATCGAGAACGAGATGTCGCCGCGCGAACCGGTGACCTTGGCGGTGCCGTCGGCGACACCGTGGATGCATCCGCGGTCGTCGACCGTGGCGACAGCTTCATTGCCGCTTGTCCATGTGAAGGCCGATGCGTCGACAGGCATCTCGGTTCCCTTGACATTGGCGTATATCGGAATCACGACCGGATGGTAGTTGTCGACCAGCAGGGCGTTGTAACGGGCTGTGGCGGGGAAGGCGTCATCGACCGTTACGGCAACCGTTGCCGACATGCCGTCCTTGGTGACGGTCAGAGCATGGCAGCCGCTGCCCGATGCCATCAGCGTCTGACCGTCGGCTGTGCCGAGTTCGGCCGGTGCCGACAGAATGAAGTCTTTCACATCCGTGTCGACGAGCTGGCCGTAGCGGTTGTAGCCGTAGATCACCGGGGTATAGGAGCCGAATTTGGGTAGTGTGACCGCATAGTCGGCGAAGCCGATCGAAGCCACGGCATTGTCGGCCGGCGCCTTAAGCGTGAAGTAGAGGGCGTTGCCGATTGCCCGCTCGGAGCCGTCGCGTGGCTGGTTATAGATTCCGAAAGCCTTGCTCCAGATGGCAGTTGAGCCGCCGCCGTCGAAATCGAGTCCGTCGTAGCAACCGAGGGCTTTGAGCAATCCGGCGCATTCGTAGTAGGTGAGGCCGGTGCCGTCGACGGCTGCGAACACCATCATGTCGCGGTCCTCGCTGAAGCCGACCACCGAGCGCTGGTAGCGCGACCCGGGGGTGTTGATCCAGCGGATTGCCTCGCGGGTGATCTCGCCGCGGTTGAGGATGCGCACGTCGCCGCCGATGATGTGGCGGATGTCGGGCTTTACGGCTTCATGCGCGGGCAGCGAGCATACGATTTTCATCTTGACGATGTCGCCCTTGCGCAGGCCGTCGATATATTCGTTGGAGTAGCCGGGGCCGCAGGATATGACAATTCCGTCGGCAGGGATGGCCGAATTGCCGGTCTGCGCCCA
Organism: uncultured Porphyromonadaceae bacterium; assembly: GCA_905193995.1. Lineage (GTDB taxonomy): Bacteria > Bacteroidota > Bacteroidia > Bacteroidales > Muribaculaceae > CAG-873. The sequence goes on from CAJJQT010000246.1 coordinate 1,420, forward strand.
GTCGCTCTCGACGGTGAATTTAACGGATTTGTTGATGCGCCACTGCGCGTCCTCGGCCATGCGGAGTACGAGCTCGCGTCCGTTGGGCTGGGTGGCGGTGTTGGCGCCCATGTAGCGGTTGTAGATAACCATCTCGTTGTCGCGGCGCGGATAGTTGACGGCCGTGGCGTCGACGACGGTCGACCCGTCGTTGTTGAGAAGGCGGTATTTGAGATCCGTGGCGTCGATGAACCAGTTGTCGGATGTGATTATCAGGGCATTCTCGCGACTGACGATGTCGATCATGTCGGGCGCGGCGAGTTCGCCGTCGATGGCGCACGACATGTTGGGATAGCCGAGGATGGCGGTGCCGAACTCATGCTGCGAGGCGAACGACGAGGTGATGAAGAAGTCGCCGTTGATGCCGGTTAGGTAGCGCCAGTCGCCCTGGGCATCGTGGCGTGATGCCATCGACGAGAGCGCCTCACCGGTCTGGGCCTTGTCGCGTCCGATGATGACGCGTGGCTCGACCGTTCCGGCCGTCGCACCGGCCTTGCGGCTTAGAGTTGACGTGTAGACGTTAACTGACCGTCCCGGCGCAGTGAGCAACAGATGGCTCTGCGTGACGCCCGGGCCGACGGTGTGGCAGTAGACGGTGTCGATAGTGAACAGGGTACCGTCGAGATCGGCGTCGAACGATGCCGAGGCCGGTGCGGCGGCAGCCAGTGTGATGATTGTGGTGAGTAATAGTTGTTTCATGGGCGGTATGATTTAATCAGAGGTGTCGGGTAGTGATATTTATTTTAAAGCGGGGCGGCCGGCCGATCGGGTCGGCCGCCCCGGACGTGATATTGCGGATCAGCGACGCTTGCCACCCTTCTGGCGTGCGGCGGCCTGCTGGCGCTGGATTGCTTGCTGCTGGCGCTGCGCCTCCTCAAGGCGTGCCATAAAGCCCGATTTCTTGCGCGGTTTCTTGGCGTTGGCCAGGAGTTCGGCGCGGACCTTGTCCTCGTCCATGAACTTGCGGAAAGCCCAGGTCTGCACGATGGTGATCAGCAGCGACAGGAAGTAGTAGTAGCTCAGGCCCGACGCGTAGTCGTTGAAGATGAACAGGAACATCACGGGCATCAGGTAGCTCATCCACTTCATGCCGGCCATGGCTTCGCCGCCGGGCTGGTTCTGCATGTTGATGCGCATGTAGATGATGTTGACTATCGTCATCAGCAGACAGAACAGGCTGACGCCGTTGCCGTAGAACGGGATCGAGAACGGCAGCGTGACGATAAAGTCAGGAGCCGACAGGTCTTTGGCCCACAGGAACGACTCGCCGCGGAGCTCGATGGCCGATGGGAAGAACGAGAACATGGCGATCAGCACGGGCATCTGCAGGAGCATCGGCAGACAGCCCGAGAAGGGGCTCGCGCCGGTGCGCGAGTAGAGCGACATGGTCTCCTGCTGGCGCTTCATGGCGTTCTCCTGGCCCGGATACTTGGCGTTGATCTCCTTGATCTCGGGCTGAAGCAGGCGCATGCGGGCCTGCGACTTGTAGCTCTTGAACGTGAATGGGAAGATGATCAGCTTGATGAAGATGGTGAGCAGCAGGATAATCAGGCCGTAGCTCGAGATAAATGAGCTAAGGAACGTGAACACGGGGATCACGATCCAGGTGTTGATGTAGCGGAAAAGTCCCCATCCGAGCGGGATCAGACGAGTCAGTTGCAAGTCATCGTCGGGATCGAGCGTGTCGCTCAGCTTCGACAGCAGCGGGTAGTCGTTGGGGCCGAAGTAGAAGTCGAAAGCCGCGGCAACTCCGTCGTTGGTGGTGTATGGGAGCGACGC
>CAJJQT010000247.1 GCA_905193995.1 uncultured Porphyromonadaceae bacterium
AGGCTGTAGGCCGCCGGGTTGAGCCGCGTGAAGCGGCACACGACGCTGCGCCCGCGCGTCAGCGGCGTAGTGTTCTGGTACAGATTGAAGCGCAGACCGTTCGCATCCTCCAGCACGTACGGATCCGACGGCCTGGCCGGCTCCGCGTAGACCGTAAACTCGCACGGCTCCCGCCGCGCGAACGCGTCGCCGTAGAACCGCCTTACGTACATCGGCATGCAGTGGCCCAGCACCGGGCCGCTCCGGCCCACCGACTTAACCCTGCACGCCAGCGACACCGGCGCCGGCTGCCCGCGCTGGAATTTCAGCTTGTTGATAAAGAAATCGCTGTAGCCCGGCACGCGCAGCCGGAACATATCGTCGTTCTCTCCGAAATCTCTTACTACCTCAAACTCGTAGGTCTGTCCGATCCTATAGTCCATACGTCAGTCATCGTTACATTAGATAAAAAAGAATGGACAAACTTACGAAAAAATCGCGAGACACCCGCCCTCCGCAACGTTCTTTAACATTGCCCGCGCTCAGTTGGCGCGGACGTCGCGCGGGATGGCGAGCCAGGAGCGGTAGCGGGGCCCCATGAGGCGGACGACGGCGTGCCAGTAGGCGTCGCCCGCTCCGGCGAGCAGCGAGGAGGCGTCGGGCGGCGCGGCCACCGGGGCCCATGTGTCGGCGAGCATCTCGTCGCGCAGCTGGCCGGCGGTCCAGCCGCTGTAGCCGATGAAGAAGCGGATGAAGCCGTCGGCGGGGTAGCCCTCGTTGACGTAGGCGACGGCGCGGGAGAATTCGCCGCCGATGTAGAGACCGGGGGCGTAGAGGCGGGCGCCGGGTATGATGTCGGGGCCGAGTGTGTGGATGAAGTAAAGGCGGTCGTGGCTCAGCGGGCCGCCGCAGTAGACGGGTACGGCGTCGCCGGGGGCGCGGACGCCGTCGAGGACCTCGCGCAGGGTGCAGTCCATGCGGTTGTTGAGCACGACGCCGGTGGCGCCGTCGGCCGGGGTACAGTCGATCAGCGAGATCACGGCGCGGCCGAACCATTCGTCGGACAGGAATGGCTGCGCGACGATGAGGGAGCCGCCGGCGACGGGCAGCTTCTCGGTGGTCAGATTGAAGTAGGAGGTGTCGAGGTCTTTCATAGCGTCGTCGTTCATAATCATCAGGGCTTTATCTGATAACAAGCACGCCGCCGCTTTTGTTACGCTCCACGCGCAATTTATATCAATATACGGGAAGCAGGCGCACTCCGGACCTGCGGGCCGGCCGGAGTAGAAACATCTACTGCCGGCCGCAACCGCAGGCCCGGAGCGCCTGCTCTCTCTGCGTTGCCGCAACGACTTGGCCGATTGCGATGATCAGCCCTTGACGCGGCTGATGTAGGAGCCGTCGCGGGTGTCGATCTCGATGGAGTCGCCTTCGTTGACGAACAGCGGCACGCGCACTTCGGCGCCGGTCTCGACGGTGGCGGGCTTGAGGGTGTTGGTGGCCGTGTCGCCCTTGATGCCGGGCTCGGTGTAGGTGATCTTGAGCACGGTCTTGATGGGCATTTCGGCGTAGAGGACGGTGTCGGTCGAGGCGTCGCTTACGACTTCGACGGTGTCGCCTTCCTTCATGAAGTCGGCGCCGGTGACGAGGGCCTTGTTGATGGGGATCTGCTCGAAGGTCTCGTTGTTCATGAAGATGTCGTCGCCGCCGTCGGCGTAGAGGTACTGGTAGGGGCGGCGCTCGACGCGGACGTCCTCGAGCTTCTCGCCGATGTTGAAGCGGCGCTCGAGCACGCGGCCGTCGACGACGTCCTTAAGCTTGGTGCGCATGAAGGTGTTGCCCTTGCCGGGCTTTACGTGGAGGAATTCCACGCAGAAGTAAAGACGGCCGTCCATACGGATGCAGGTGCCGTTTTTGATGTCTTGTGCGTTGATCATATATGTAGTACGTTGGATTTTCCGGCTGCAAAATTACAAATTTTCCGGCACTTTTCAGCACTCGACCCGGTATTTTTATCGCACGCCCGGGCACAAACAGCCTCACCGCACTGATTCACAGCCGCTAAAGGATGCCGAGATGGCCGAACATGGCGGCGTAGCGGGCGGCCTTCTGCTCGAGCGGCAGAGGATATGCGCGCGAAGTCGACGGCATCCGCCATATCTCGAGACCGCCGGGGGCCAGCGTCATGGTGCCCTGCGGGGGGACCGGCGTGCCGGTGAGCGAGGCGACCACGGAGGCGGCCTTCTCGCCCGTGGTGGCCACGGCGCGGCACTCCGGCATCCGCGCCAGCAGCCCCTGCAGGTCGACCGGCTCCACTATCTCGAGGTATTTGTCGCTCGCATTGCCTCGGTGGCGGATGACTTTGTGCCCGGTGTCGTTCAGCGCGATATGCCGCTCGGCAAGCATCTCCTTTATCATATCCGGACGGAAAGTGCGCGAGGCTGCGTCATAAAGCGCGCCCGCATCGCCCAGGAAAAGCAGCCCGCACACACGCCAGAAGTCGTTGCTGCGGTTGGGATAGTAGAAATCCATGGACCAGCGCCCGCGCGGAGGCGGGAATGTGCCCATGATCAGCACACGGGCGCCGTCGGGGATGAACGGCTCCCAGGGATGAGTCTCGAATATTTCGTCCATACGTAGCGTTTTTCTTCTATAACGCCGCAGAAAGGAAAAATTGTATCACCTGCCGCCGATTTTTTCAATAATTCTTGGTGCCGTTATAAAAAAATGCTAATTTTGCCACAAATGTCACAACAATGAATAAAGGTAAAGTCATCGTAGTATCCGCGCCCTCGGGCTGCGGAAAATCCACCATCATCCATGCCATCCTCGACAAGGGAATCTTCGACCTGGGCTTCTCCGTATCGGCCACCAACCGGCAGCCGCGGCATGGCGAAGAGGACGGCGTACACTACCGCTTCCTGTCGACCGGCGAATTCCGCGACGCAGTCGGCCGCGGCGAGTTCATCGAGTGGGAGGAGGTCTACCCCGGCCGCTTCTACGGCACGCTGCGGTCGGAAGTCGACCGCGCCGTCGACGCGGGCCACAACGTGGTGCTCGACATCGACGTCAAGGGCGCTCTTAACGTAAAGAAGGCCTACGGCGACCGCTGCCTAACCCTCTTCATCGAGCCGCCGAGCGTCGGCGAGCTGCGCCGCCGCCTCGAAAGCCGCGGCACCGAGGACCCCGCCGCAATCGAGGACCGCATAGCACGCGCCGAATACGAGCTCGGCGGGGATGAAGGG
>CAJJQT010000248.1 GCA_905193995.1 uncultured Porphyromonadaceae bacterium
AGGTCTGGTCGGGAACGGATGTGATCTGTTCGGCTGTGCCGATGTTATAGCATGCCATAGTCAGGGAGTAATCCGAAGGATAGTCTTCCTGGAAGGTGTAGAGACGGGTGTCGTCGCCGGTGCCAAGAACCGACATGCCGGGTGTGGAGCCGCCGATCACGTGGCCGTCGTATGTCCATTCGCCTGATGCGCTGTTGCAGGTGCCGGCAAAGAAGTTCGAACGGCTGTCGGGCGAAGCGGGATCGAAGAGGTAGATGCCGCCCTGTGCGTCGCCCCAGTCGGAGATGAGCACCTTACCGCCAGGCAGCAGCGCCAGACGCCAGGGTGAAGCGCCGACCGACGTATCCCACTGACCCTTGAGCATGGGCTCGGAGAAAGTGAAGCCGGGAGCGACGGAGAATATGGCGCGCTCGGTGCGCGAGGTGTAATATGCGGTACCGAATTCGGGCGACTCGGGGTTGCGGTTGAACGCGATGCCGTTGCCTGAATCATCACGAGTGAATATGGGTGCCAGGGCCGGAACGGCCTTGTTTTCTACGACTACGCGCCAGTTGTAGGACACTCCGGTTGCGAGGGGCAGTGAGTTAAGGTCGAACGATACGCCGTTCGCACCTTTTGCATAGTTACCGGATTCGGCGACGACTGTCTCTGCGTTATCGGCGAAGAGCTCGACACGCGCACGTGCGTCGCCGGTGAGGTTGAACGAAAGGGTGTATTCGTCAGCGTCGGAAGTGCAGTTCAGACCGTAAGCGTATACGCCTGCCACAACGTCCTGCTCTGTGCCTGCGGTGGTGTACTTGGAGAAGTGGTTGCCGTCGGCCAAGTAGAGTTCGATTTCGGCATTGTCGGTGATGCCGTCGTCGTTGAAGTGGACGAGCGTGCGGCCGGCAGCTACGGCCGAAACGGGATTAGTCTCGGCGCGGGCTGCCCGCTCGATGCTGACTTCGGCGGTGCGGGCCTTGTCGATGCCTGCGGTGACATCGATAAGGTTAGCTCCGCCGGCTACGGGTACGGCCATGTATGAGTGCCCGGCGTATTTGAAGAACGATGCGGAGGACACTGCGTTGTCAAGCAGCTCGGGATCGACATTGCCGGCAGCCTCGAGCGAAGTGATGTTGAATGCGCGGGCGGGTACGCCGGGAGCGTTGACTATGAACTCCTCGGTGTCGTAGGGCGCGAGGGTGAACGTGAAGTCGTTGCCGAGGTTGTCGGTACACAGATAGTCGGTGTTGAGTCCCGAGTTATTGTATGAGAAGGGCTGTACTTCACCATCGATGACGTCGATGTAGCTGAAGAACATGCGGCCTACGCCATATGAAGAGGCGGTCGGGAAGCAGACGGAGCCGTTCTGCGACGTGCCGGTGTAGACGAACGTGTTGGCCGTCGAACCGCGGCCCGAAGCGAGGGTGTTGAACCATATGCGGGCTTCGCCGGCGGGAATGCCGTTTTCGTCGTTGTCCCAGCGGTAGAAGTTGACCGATCCGCGTTCGGTGTCGTTGAAATCTTCGTTGTCGATAGTCTCGGCCGAATAGTGTGTGACGGATTCAGACGAACCTATGAGGATGCCGTCGGCGGTGAACTGGATGTCGGCCAGGTTGCGGTCGGATCCCTTGCAGGCGGCTGTGCCGAGGGTAGCCTTGACGTTGAGCTCGCTGTCGAGTACCAGAAGGGTGGGCAGCTGCTCTGCGTCGAGAGCGAGAACATATACATTGTCGCCGCGGGCTATGACGCGGCGGATGGTCTTGTCCTGAAGCTCGGCGATCTCGCGGCCCTCGATGCTTGCGGTCATCCTGTAGCTGTCGGCGGCCTTGATGAGAGGCGAGTTGATCTCGTCGGCATATTCGACGGGAATATCAGTGTCGGGAACGTAGTTGACATTCTCAAGCCACACGTTGGGATAAGTAGTCTTGCCGGCTTCTACAGTGAAGGGACCGCACTGGTCGGGCTCAGCGTCCTTGTAACCATCGGCGGCCACGCTTATATAGTATTCTCCGGGGGCGAGATGCGAGAAGACGAAGGCGCCGTTCCACTCGTCGTCGGTAGTGTATGATGCGATGACGTTGCCGTCGCGGAGCAGGTCGACCTTCACATTGTTGAGCGGCATGAAGTTGTCGTCGCTCTTGGTCGGAGCCGAATAGTATTTGTGGCGGAACTTCTCGTGCCGGTCGCGTACGATGCCGTAGAGCGTGCCGTTGTTTTCGAGCGGCAGCCCGAATATGGCGGCGATGCCGCGGGCGTAGGTGTCGCCTTCGTCGCGGCAGACGTCAATGTTCATTGCGCGCAGACGGGCGGGAGAATATGTGTGGAAGTAGCCTTCGACCATATAACCCATGACGCCGTGGCGCAGAACGCCGTAGTAGCCCTTGTATTCGACGCCGTCGATGCTTGTGACGAGGTGGTCGCCCTGCCAGAAGTCGATGTCATAGATCACGTTGGCGTTGGACATGGAGTAGTTGCTCCAGTTCTGATGGCCCTGGGCGAAAGCGTAGGGCCAGGCTGTGGCGGCGTTGGTGTCCGAACCGGGCACGTAGGCCACTTTGTTTTCTCCGCGGACGAAGAAGCCGGGATAGTTGACGAATTCGGCCGCAGCGGCGTTGGAGTGGACCGAAATGAACATGTCGAAATTGTTGCGCTGGACTTCCTGGCTGATTTCCGACAGAGAGCGGTTATAGGCCTCGTCGTCCTCGTCGGATACGCCAAGGAGGATAAAAAATCCCTTTCCAATGGATCCGATCACCTCCCCGTCCACGCGGACGGACGCTTCCATAACTCTCTGAAGTACAGCCTTCATGCCTTTCCTCCGTTTTCCAGTTCCGTGCCCTGTCCCGCCTTCTGTCCTTCCACGATCTCCCGCGCCCGCTGTGCCTGCTGCCTGGCCTCCTCCTGCAGACGCTCCTCTTCCAGCTTCTTTTCGGCCTCTTCTCTCCGGGTCCGGCCGATCTCCATGATCGCCTGGTTCAGGGAAAACATTTTTGCATCCAGCATATCCACCATATCGGCGCAGGCCTTCAGCTCTGTTTCCAGATAATCCGGCGGGTTTCCTTCAAATTTATATGCGATCTTGTGCTCCAGGGAAGCCCAGAAATCCATTGCAATGGTACGGATCTGGATCTCGACCTTTGTATCCATCTTTCCATCGGTCAGATATACCGGGATCGTCACCACCATATGATAGCTCTTGTAGCCGTTGGATTTGGGATACTTGATGTAGTCCTTCACATGG